>QJWQ01000054.1 GCA_003235325.1 Gammaproteobacteria bacterium
ATCGAGCCGGGGGCCTTCGGGGTGGGCAACAGGAGGTCTCTGACCTGCCCCAAACCACTCCTCAGGAATGCCAGAGGACAGAGCCCGGTAATGCCCACATTTCTGACAGGCCCACCCGGTTATTCGGCGGCCAGATTGAACTCCTCTTTCCGTTTTAAGCCGTTCAGGTTGTCCACGGTAACGCGAATTCTGCCTTTCAGGCCACCGGCAATATCAGTGGCCAGGATTCGAGCGCTGTAGGGTGGCGTGTAGTCCACCGCGCCGAGCTGGTAGGCGCCGGTGGCGTCGATGTATTCGGTGGTAACCCTGAGCACCGGCAATGCCTGGTCTGCCATGGGTTTGACCCCATACATCAGGTGAATAAAATCCGGTGACCCCTGGTCCATTTCGGCACCGGTCAGGGCTAGTGTCCAGTCAACTACCGGAGCGATCCCGGTGTCGGCAGCGTAAATGACAAAACTCAGGGGCTGCAGTGACAGGCTGACCTGGCCATTGCCGGCCACCAGTTTCTGATTGGCACCCGCAACCGGACTGTAGCTGGCCGCTGTAGTCTTCAGAGTCACCTTCTGCGGTGCTAGTGCCGAATTAAAGGCAACCAGGTATTCCTTCAGCTCCACCGGATCGACCCTGGAAAAGGCATAGATGCCGGCGCCGTCGGCCACATACCGATTGAGGTGAATACCCTGGCGCAGTGCCCTGTGACCCTTGTAGATATCGGCGAATCGGGCCAGTGCCTGATAGATCGGGTGCCCCTGGTCGAAATTCGCCTCGGCGGTAGTGGCATCGGTGCCGAACAGGTCGTTGTCATTGTAGCCGGGCACCTCCGAAGGCATCATGTCCTCGCGGGCATCCTTGTCATTGCCGTCGCCGGCATAACCCTGCTCGTCACCGTAGTAGATGACCGGAATGCCCCGGGCGAAGTACATCAGGGCATGGGCAAGAATGACCCGTTGGGTCTTTTCCGCGTCTTTTGCTTTGGGCAGGCTGCTGTTCAGGAAGAATCCAAAGCGGCCCATGTCATGGTTGCCGATAAAGGTTGGCAGCAGGGAGGCGTCGCTGTCGGCATCGTTGTAGTAGTCGTCCTTGTCAAACAACCTGGCCAGGCCCGCCGGGCTCTTGTTTTCCACAAGGTATTCGTGGGTATATCGCTGAAAGCCGAAATCGAGAATCGCCGGCATTTTGCCGATGGTGGTGAAGGTGCTGAGCAGTTCCGGGGTGCTGTCGTAGACCTCGCCGAAAACGTGGAAGTTGGGAATACCTTCGGCGTGGGCCCGCTCCATGATAGCCGGTGAAAACTGGGACCAGAATTCGATATTCACATGCTTGACCGTATCGATACGAAAACCGTCCGGCCGGTACTTGCTGATGATATCGTTGTAGATATCGATAAAACCCTGTACCACTTCCGGCTGGCTGGTATCGACATCGTCCAGACCGGCGAAGTCGCCCCAGACAGCGCTTTCACCCTGCCAGGTGGAATCACCCTGGTTGCTGTAATACTTCGGGTCGTTGAGCCAGGCAGGCACCTTGGCGTTCTTTTGATCCCCGAGAATAAAGGGTGTATAGGTATCACCGGCTGCGAGTTGGGCCTTGGTTTTGTAGGGGCAGAGGGCACTGTCCTTGTTGATAAAGCTGCCGTCGGGATGGTGGCACTCGCGATACTTGATCACGTCCGCCGTGTGGTTGACGATGATGTCGAAAAACACCTTCATGCCCACTTGGTGGGCGCTGTCGATGAAATCCTTCAGTTCCGCATTGGTGCCCAGGTGCGGATCCAGCTGGGTGAAATCGAGAATCCAGTAGCCGTGATAGCCGCTGCTCCAGCCATCCGAGAACTGCAACGCCATGTTGCGCAGGATCGGCGTCAACCAGACCGCGGTGACGCCCAGGTCTTTCAGGTACGGCAGCTTCTCTTTCAGCCCCGCCAGGTCACCTCCGTGAAACATACCCTTGTCGGTCGGATCGAAACCACCGTGGGAAAGCCCCTCCGGGGCCCCCTGGTCATTGGCGGGATCGCCGTTTTCAAATCGGTCCGGCAGGACAAAATAGAAAATGTCATCGCGAACATCGCGATTGACGTAGTCGGCGTAGTTATCGGGTACTGTCACCGGGTTGGCCGGGTTGTCTGAGCTGGCCAGGTTGTCCGGGCTGTTTGTGCTCTCCTGGCTCTCCTGGCTCTCCTGGAGTTTCGGGATCTCCGGGCTGTCGGGGTTGTCATACTGTTCCAGGACAGCCGGGTCGACAACGATGTAAGACGCGTTTTGACAGCCATACAGGGTCAGCGCGAACACCAGACCCGCCAGCAACAATGCAATTTTTTGCTTCATTAAAACCACCTATGTTATCGCCATTCCCGGCAATTGCGGGGAATGCCGTGGTCGGGGGAAAACGCCATCTCCGCGACTCGCCTAATGACCTCCACCCATCAAGACCGGTGCATCGACCTCTTCCTCGGGAGTATCGTGCTCACTGACCATGGCCCAGCAGACGGCGGACAGGGCCAGGCTGACAGCGGAGATAATAAACACCAGGTCCTTGTCCTGGGCGCGGCTGATGGCAAGGCCGACTCCGAGACTGGCCAGCAATTGCGGCAGCACCACGGACAGGTTAAACAATCCCATAAACAGGCCCATTTTCGCCTGGTCCACCTTGAGGGACATGATGGCAAAGGGCAGACTGACGATGGCCCCCCAGCCGACACCGACCACCGCCATCAACAGGTACAGGGCCAGGGGACTGTTGCCCATGGTGACGATACCGAAGTAGCCCACCGCCATGATGGCCAGACAGATGGTATGGGTTCTGACCCGGCCCAGTTTCTCCGTGATCGGTTCCAGCACGAAAGCCGGCAGAATTGCCGAGATCAGGCTCAATACCAGGAAACTGATGGAGACCACCCGGCCCATATGCTGGTCATCCAGATCCGGCATGGCGTACTGGGTGTAGGCCACCATGTAGACAAACATGGTCTGCACGCCGATCCAGCTGAAGGAATGGGCCGCCAGCACTTTCTTGAAGCCCACCAGACCCTTTTCCTCGTTGCTCATCCCTTCCTCTGATTTCAGCAGGCTTTTCAGCACCAGGGCAATGGTGACAACAATGCAGGCATACTCCATGTAGTAGTTGTCGACCTCGATATGGGCCAGACGCAGGGTCATGGCGTAAATGTCGTAAATCAGAAAGCCCCACAGGGGCTCGATGGTCTTCAGTATCTCCCACAGGGAGGTGCTGTGATCCTTGGCCTTTGCCAGTTCCGGGTTGACATTGTGGGAGGCCAGATTCCGGGGTTCTTCGATAAAAAAAGTCGGCACGATGGAAAACGCCAGCACCAGGATCACGCCCAGATAGATCAGCATGTAGTTGCCCCAGATGGCGCCGATGGCATAGGCCAGCACACCAAAACTGCCGGAAATGGTCTGCATCCAGGTATAGCCCAGGGTACGGGTGACGCCGGGCGGGGTCACGTCGGCGATAATCGACCGGGTCGGGTTGAAACTGACATTGATCGCAAGGTCCAGGGTCAGGGCAACGGCGATGGCGACACCGAGGATGCCTCCCAGTCCGAGACCGGAGGAAATGACATCGATATTCGGCAATGCCAGCAACATCAATGCTGCCAGCAGGCCGCCGATCAGAATGAAGGGACGTCTGCGGCCATTCCAGAACCAGACCTTGTCGCTGAGAATGCCGATCAGCACCTGGCCAATAATGCCGGCCAGGGGTCCGGCTGCCCATACCAGGCCGACATCGTGAATATCCAGGCCGTATTTGGTGGTCAGAATCCAGCTCAGGGCCGAAATCTGGACACTGAGAGCGAAGCCCATGGCGGTTGCCGGCAGGCTGAGAAGAGCATAGAAGGACTTGGTCAGATCGCGCTGAATTTTTATCATGGTTTCAACTTCTTATATTTTTTATGGAAATGACAGCAACGGTCCGGCTGTCAGTTGATTGCTGTCAACACTTACAGTGTGTTGAAAAAGTCTTCCTGACTATTTCAAACCTCGCAAACGATAAAAGTCGATTCTTCGTCTGCTCACAAAATCCATGACTTACCTGTCATTGATTTTGCCGGCACATCCAAGTACCGGATCAGGCTGTATAAAAACACTGTTTTTCAACAGCCTGCAAAATGACTGCTCCATGGCGAGGAGCCTGCATCAAATGCCTGCCTGGACGCAGGTAGTAGAGCGACGCGGGACGCCAAAGCCGAGTAGTCCAATAAACTGCATTTTATAGAATCAATTGGCTTGCTTCGCTTCGCACGCAAAGACGAATCAACCGGAGTCTGCCTGGCTTCAAACCTGCTTATCAGCCTTCCAATTAACGCGCCCGCTGAATGTGTTATGAACCCGGTCTCGCGCCGTTCCCCCCGGCAATGTTATCTGACCGAGCGGGAAAGAATAAACGCCCTGCACTGTCAACTCAAGCTGAACCGAGAGGCAACTCAAGCTGAACCGACGAGCCGGAAATAGCGACAGGGGCCGGATTGGAGTACCGATAAGGGCAGATGTACAAGGGGCAATCCGGTCGATGCCAGGTTGAATAGAGGGCGCGAACCTTTTTGGCTTCGCGCCCCGCCCGTCTTTACAGGGTGAACTCTTTACAGAGTCTATCGCTGCAGGGCCTACTCTTTACAGGGTCTTGAGGAATTCGACAATGGCCTTTTTATCCTGGTCAGCCAGGGCCGGTCCGATGACGCCGGGTCCCTTGACGTCAGAGAATTCGTGGCCGCTGTTGTGGTTGCCCGGCTTGCGGGTGTCAAGCACAAAATAGCCCTGGTCATTGTAATTGTCACCGGGCTCCACCGGGGTGCGGTCGACACCGACGTGTACCGGATCAAAGGTCGGATTTCCCAGGACAAAGGCGGCCGGGCGCTCCGCCACGGGGCTCAGCATGTCCCACAACGTCGGCACCGAGCCATTGTGCAGGAAGGGTGCGGTGGCCCAGACGCCATTCAGGGGCCTGGCCTTGTAGCCGGCGCCGGCCATCAGGCAGTTGGGCCGGTCGCCCTGATAGGCCAGGCGTCCTGCGTCATCGATATAGTTGAGATCAAACCAGCGGTTGATGCCCCGCTGCACCATGGCTCCCAATCCCAGGGCATAGGACAGCACCGGTCCATCGGTGACGCGAACATTGACCAGGCTGGAGCGTCCGACCTTACCCGGGTATTTGGGCTCGAGCGTACAGACATCGATATCGATGCCGAAACCGGTGGTGTTGTCTACCGGCGTGAGATCACCGATGCCGGCGGTATTGACGGTTCGCTGCACCAGCACATTGGCCTGGGCCGGATCGGTGCCGATCACCTTCTGGGGAATGATCTTGACGGCGATAACCGATTCCTCGGTCTGCTTCGGCTCACCGTCGTCAAACCAGGTGATCTGTCTGAAGGTGGTCCAGAACGGGTCATCCGGCGCCGCGCCGTTGGCCACGTCCCGCGTCAGGGCCGGCAGGTGACAGCCGCTGCAGTGCTGATCGTAGAGCCGGGCCCCGGTTGCGGCCAGCTCCCGGTCTATGGCCGGGAAGCTGTCGGGCCAGGTGGGGGCGATCAGGCCGTTAAAACGCCGGGCCGGCAGGGGCTCGTCGGTGCCCGCCAGCTGGGTCTCGATCCAATGCAGGTTATTGATCGGAATATTGTTGGAGGAACGCCCCTCGTCTACCGGCGCAGTGAAGTTGGTGTAGGCGGCGACGCCCATGGCTTCACCGGCATTGCGCACCAGGGGTTGCATGATCGAACCGTCGTACTGCACCCAGCTGAACCAGGAGGAGGTCCAGATATGGGGGAAGTTGACCGGCGCGTTGATATTGACGTAATTGTCCGGCCGGTTGGGATCGATGGCAAATACCTGATTGCCGATGCGGTTGAGGGCGTCCAGACGTGTGTAGCCCTCGGTGACATCGATGCCGTTGGGAATGCCGCTCAGCACCGTCACCACGTCATCCAGATCGCTGGCCAGCCGGTTGCGGGTGATATCCGAATACTGGTCCCCCAGCACCGCCCGGGCAAAGCGGTTGAACCGGCCCTTGAACAGGGGCAGTTTTTCCGACAGCGCGGTCTGGCCCAGGGCCGCCCCGAGGGCGCGGGTCAACTGATCCAGGTCGGTCACTGCCGGCCCGCCCTCTATGACGTACTGCTTGTTGGCGTAAACGATCTGGCCGGTGTGGCAGGCGGCACAGCTGAAACCGACTGCGGTCCTGATATCGGTGACACCGTTGATCGGCTGGTAAGGGGTGGCGGCAATGCCGATCGGCAGACCGTCGGGATTATTGGCGCTCCTGTTGGCGGGAATGAAGCCAAAACGCGGCAGGTAGGTGTTGTCGACAAAGCGTCCCTTTCTGACAAAGGGAATACCCCAGAAACTGCCGGCCGGCTGCTCCAGGGCCAGAAACCAGGAATAGGGAATCGGCAGGGTACGCGTGCCCTGGGGTTTGAAATGGAATTCGTCCGCCTGGACAAAGCTCCAGTTCTGGTCGTCGCGCCAGACCTGCTCCTCGATCGGCAGCAGTGCCGGCAATTCAGGCGGGGTCAGCGCCTCGACTACAGCGCCAAAGCGGGGACCGGTTAGAAAGAAGATCAGGTACAGCAGGCCCAGGGGGATCAGCAGCCAGAAAATGCGTCGGTACCAGGTTTTGCGTCGAAATTGTGCGAGAGTTGCCATAGTGGATTCCCTTGTTGTTACGGCCCCGGAGGCGCTGCGAACGGCAAAATACCTTCAGCAGCAAACTACCCGGGCAAGCCCGACAGTGGCGAAAATTCCGGTTTGATTTTTCAAAGCAGCACGGAGTGTTGCGACGGCCATGTCGGCATTTGAATGGTTGAGAGCGGCGCTATTCTATAGCCTGTTTGGCGATACTCATAGGCGGAATTTTTCCAGTTGTGGCCTCGGTCGCCCTAGGCTGCCCTCAATGTCAGCAGGTTGCGCAGGGCCGAGACCAGAAACGCCGTGGTTTCCACCGGCGACCGGGCGTAGAACGCATCCCAGGCCTGACTCTTGAACTCGTTGTAGTTGCCCGCCCGCTCCGGGTGCTGATCCAGGTAGGCCTGATGCACGGCATGGCCGATCATGGCGTCCACCACCAGGGCGTCATCGATTCTCAGGCTCGGGTTCTGCTGGAAAAAACTGGCCAGGGCGCTCAGGGTTTCCACCGTCAGTTGCCGGTACTCCGGTGCGTGCACATTGTTGAGCATGTGTTCGATCAACAGCACAAAGGCCTTCTCACCGGGGGTCATGTCGCTCAACACCGTACTGCTGGCGATCCGGTTGCGTTTGTCCCACTTGTTGCCGATGACCAGGCCGGCGGAGTGATGAAAGATATCCCAGATATGGCTGTAGAAACTCGCCGGGCGGCGATCGATGATGCCCTGGTGCTGGCGCCAGGCAAACCAGCCTTCTGCCGGCGTCCGCAACTGCTCCAGACCCAGGTCCTGGCGCCAGCCCAGTTCGACCTGGCCGGCCTCGGCGTTGAGTTGCTCCAGCTTTTGCGGCAGGTCGGTCAGGGCGTGATACTCTTCCAGCACCGCCTCCAGCCGGCTCTGGATGCCCGAAGGCGGCAGGTGCACCAGCCTCTCGTAGGCATCGTCCGGCGTGGTGTTCTCGGCGCGCACGATCTGGCTGGTGAGCAGAACGATCAGGTGACTGACGCGAACCGTCAGCAACTGGCTGAACAGTTCCGGCCGCGCCTTGATCAGCAGGCCCAGATAGAGCAGCACTTCCTGGGTCAGGATCTGGTCCCTGACATCCTCCCGGCAAAAAGTACGGATTCGGGTCATCAGTTCCTGCTCCGGCATCGGCCGGACGATCAGGGACTCGTGGCTGTAGGAGCGACCCACCTGGATCGCCTTTTGCGCCACCAGCATGGCGCTCACCGCCAGGCTCAGGTCGCCGTCCACTTTCTCCAGCACGCCGGCGGCGTGGCGCAGCACCGCCCACAGGCGCAGGCGGCCGGCCTGGCTGTAGACCTCCTCGATCAGTTCCCGCGGACTGTGGGTTTCACCCCAGAGCACCATCGGGGCATCCATGGACTGCAGGCGGGAAATGGCGGTGAGCAACTCGATCTGTTCATACAGGTTGTCCGAGGCCTCGAGTCGGGGCAGCAGTACCTCGAGCAGTGATTCCCGGTCAATTTCCAGTTCCTGGGCCGGGGTCAGGGGCACGTGGCTGCCGGCCAGGGTCAGCCGGGGCGGTTGCGATATCAGGCCTGCCAGGGGTTCCGCCGGGAACTGCAGATCGTGAAGATCGTCAATCCGCTCCTGGGCGGCGGTGGGCGTCAGTTCCGCCATGCGTCCGCGCTTCACCGGTATACCCCCGACATCGCCGCGGGCGATCTGCTGCATCAGCTGATAAAAGGAGGTGCGGTCCGCATCCAGCAGGTTCCGCGTCAATAGCACCGTCACCGTCGGCCGGCCCAGTTCAGTCCAGTTGCGGTTCAGGTAGCGCAGTTCGCTTTGAAATCGGCGCACCAGCAGATCGATGTCATAGGTGAGGAAGAATTCCTGCTGCATGAAAAACGGTGTCAGGCACACGGCCTGCCGCTTGCGCAGCGTGTAGACCCGGCTGGTGGTCAGGCTCTTCAGTACCCGGGCGGTGCGACCGGTGAGCCCGAGCCGGTCGTTGCGGCCCACCTGGCCGTGGGCGGCGGCGATGTCTTCAGGCCGATAGACCACCACCGGTGCGATCTCCGTCAGCGTCTCGGTGGGCACCCCATGAGCCGCCAGTTCCTCCTGCAAACTCTCGTCCTCCGCCAGGAAGATAATCTGCACCACCGGCCGCTTGGCCGTTTTGGCATGCCGGCGCCCCAGAGGGTCCAGGTCGCCGCGCCGCAGCAGGCCATCCTCGATCATGGTGCCCAGCAGGTACAGGCTCTGGGCCCAGACCAGAGGCACATTGTCGTTGGGCAGGCGAACCTGGGAATGGGGCTGCTGCCGCTCCAGTTCGATGGCTTCCGCCGGCACGTAATAGAGCTCGGGCAAAAGCAGAAAGCCGTCCTGCTCCACCAGCACCGCATCCAGGCGCTCCCGGTAGTGGGCGATCTGGGCCTTGTCGTCGCGGAAAATGGCATCGAGATAGAGATAGGCAAAGAACAGCGGCCACTCCGACTCGATGTTCTCGAAGCGCTTGAGTTCCTCCTCCACGTAGTGCAGCCGGCCCTCCTCCTCCAGTACTGTCTGGTGACCGTCACGAAGGAAACGCTTGAGGCCGTAGCGACCCTCCAGCTTGGTGACGATCTCCGTGCGCACCCGGTCCGCCAGTTCCTGGTCGGGCACGGCAAAGGCCGGAAAACCGATGACACTCAGCAGCGCCGCGTCGATCTCCTTGGTATTGGATTCCCGTGGCAGCATCGCCGACAGGGTGATATTGGACTGGGCGATATTGTCCGGGGCCACATGAATCACTGATTTCTGGGAACCCCTGGCGCCAAACAGATTGAATCCGGACATCGCCTCCAGCGCTGCCTTGGCCATCCCTAAGGAACTGGCGTTGAGCTCGACATTGCCCCGGTTGGACTTGGCGCCCCGCTCCCAGATGCCGTAGTCCGGCGTCCGGTAGGCGCGCTCGATGTAATAGATCAGGTTCTGGATAAAGCTGACCTCTTCCAGAGTCCAGATGATCTCCAGACCGGAGCCGATCATCTGGGCCAGCATCAGCAGATAGACCGAGGTGGCGTCCACCTGCAGGTGGCCCCACTCGCCGTCGCCGACGACAACGGCGCCGGTCTCGGTATCGTACTTGGCGTGCAGGGCGTCGATCGGGTCCCGGGACCTCTTGAACGCCTCCACCTTGTTGGCCTGCGCCATCATCGACCGCAACAGGCCGCGCATCAGGTTCACCGTCCGCTGCTGCAACTCAAAGCCGCGTCCACCATCGTCATCCAGTCGGCGATAGGCCAGGGCCAGACCCCAGACCGCGAGAATGCTGTAAACGTTGTCCCGGACCCAGGCGTCGGTGTAGTTGCCGTGGGTGGTAACCGCCGTGCTCGCCGGCAACAGGCCGGTGACCGGGTGCTGCTTGTCCAGGATCACCGAAGCAATCTGGCGATAGTAGCCATCGAGGCTGGTGCGCAACTGGATCTCGTCCATCGGATTCTCCTTGATTCAACTGCCAGGTTGCAGCTGAAGCGGTGCTGATGAGCGCAATACGATTCTGTGATTGCTTAAAGTCAGAGGGGCCACACGCCATTGCCCGCCGCATAGACTTCGACCGGACATCTTCAACTCCAAACGGCAGTCCTGCAAGGAATGCGCCAGTTTTAGCACTCTCCGATTCGGTGCAGGCCCGACAATCGAGACCGGCTATCGAGTTCCACCATCCAGACCGGGACCCGGGACTCCGCAGATCGGGCCGGGCCCCGTGTTGCCTGCGCTTAGCACTGACCAATGGCTGCAAGCTTGGTCGAAAACCTCGGCAAAAACGGGAAGTGGACAAAAAAACAGTGCAAGGGCTCACTCGAATGGAGCAGGACAGAAAAAACGCCCTCTTTTGGTTCAGGCGGGCGTACTTGCCTTTCTTTCCCTCCCTTATTTTCACTCCCTGTCTTTCCCTTCCTGTCTCCTATTCCCTGACAGGCTGTTAAAAACCGTGTTTACTGGCAGCCTGATCCGGTATATGGAGGCGCCGGCAATATCAATGACCGGTCAGGGATTGATTTATCGGGCAAACGAAAAGCCGAAACTATCGTTGGCGCGGAATGAAAGAGTCAGGAAGACTTGTTCCAACTCCTGATAAAGTTCCGACACCTGATAAAGTTCCAGCTCCTGAAAAAAAGTACCGCTGGCGAATCTCTCGATGCCAAGGCCGGACTCAATGTCGCGAATGTGAACCAGGTCGGCGATCGCCGACGCCAGTTGTTTCATGATCCCGCTCCGGGGTATAAGGATCTGTGCGAACGCCGGGATTTGTCTTGAAGAAAGAACTCGCCACCCTTCGAGGCCATTCGAGGAGAATTTTTCGCAGGCGCTCATCGGGCAGCCGTCGCCGCATTTTTACCCCCAACCGCAGCCGGACCCGCCGTTTTTCCAGAATCGTTGCCAGGGTCACCGGCAAAGTTCGTAGCGCTACCGGTGTTA
>QJWQ01000078.1 GCA_003235325.1 Gammaproteobacteria bacterium
ACGGTGGTCCCGGTCACCACCGAAAAAGTGCACCTGGTGGCGACCTACGACGACGGTGTGGTGGTCACCGGTGAGCACGATATCGATGTGCCGACACCGGAGCGAGCGGGACACAGCATCACCCGGCTGGCGGTTACACCTGAGGCCTGTATCAGCGAGGCGGCGGAATCAACCATTCTCGACGCCGACCTGATTGTGCTGGGCCCCGGTGATCTGCACACCAGTGTCCTGGCCAATTGTGTGGTGGACGGTGTGGCGGCAGCGATCAGGAATTCCGGCGCCCTGCTCGTCTATATCTGTAACCTGATGACTAAACTGGGGCAGACCTCCGGCATGGATGTGGCCGACCATGTAGCCGAGATTGCCCGCTATATCGACCACAGACCCGACTACGTTCTGGTGAACACCGGTGCGTTCCCGGCTGACCTGGTGGAAAAATATTCCGCCAATAGTGAATTTCCGGTGGAACTGAATGGTCAGCCGGAGGGCTGTATCGTCATCGCCAGCGACCTGCTGGCTACCGAAGCGGTCCAAACCGCCAGTGGCGATACCTTGAAGAGAAGCCTGATTCGCCACGACTCGCGCAAACTGGCGAGAAAGCTGATGGATATTTTATAGGAGCTGGTCTCCACCTGCCATTGACCAAGTAATCCAATTTTCTGAATCACAGGTCTTTTCTGGATCGCCACGTCACTGCGTTCCTCGCGATGACGCCGACAACAGTTGATTCGAGACATTCGTAGACTTCTCGCAATGTCACAGTCAACAGTTAATCCGTTATTGCGAACCCGCAGGGTGAAGCAATCCAATAAACGGTATCCCATGGGGTCTATTGGATTGCCGCGTCACTGCGCTCCTCGCAAGGACAATTTGATCAGAGATTCCTCGAGATAATCACATCAAGGATCCTGACCAGAGTAATCAGGCAGGCCCAGAGTAAATTTTTGAGGCTTAAGGGGCCGGTTGCACCGAGATCAGGTCCACCAGCAGAATCACGCTGGTCTCCGGGGCTATGACGCCCTCCAGACCTTTGTCCCCGTAGGCAAAAGCGGGGGGGACCAGCAGCAACCTCCTGCCACCGGCTTTCATGCCCAGCACCGCCTCGTTCAGGGCGGGCATGATCATGTCCGTACCCACCACGAAGGAAACCGGTTCCCGGTCTCCCCGGGAGTTGTACAGCTCGGTGCCTTTCTGGCCGCGATCGTCGACCCACATGACCAGGTGTATCTGCGCCACCTGGCCGAGCACAACGGGTTCACCCTCGCCTTCAACGAGCTGTCTGAATTGCAGCCCACCGGCGGTCATCTGCAGGGGCGGATCGGCCACTGCCAGGGGCATCGGCATGACCAGTATCAGTAGCGCCAGACCTTGGGCCAGCTTGCGCTTAAAAGCGGACAGTATCACGAACATCAGGGTGCGCATGCTGCATCTCCCGCGCTCCAGCTGGAACGACAATATTCCTCGTGTGACAACAGATCATGACCCTGCAGGCTCGGATGGAAACAGTCGCCTCCGTTCACATGCACTGCGTCAAACCGCACGTTGAAAATATCGATATATTCGGCGTTGGGCAGGGGTAACACGGGGCGACTGACATATTCCGCCACCACCGACTGCAATACCGGGTTGTATTCGTCGCGAATGCGGGCATGGAACTGTTTGCGCCGCTGGCAATTCGAGCCGTCCCCTGGGTAAATAGTATCCGGGTCTTCCCGGGACGCGAGGCTGGCACAGTCATCCCCGGAGTTCGCCAGCAGGTTCTGGCAGGGCACATTGGGCCAGGCAAGAATCTTGCACCAGCTGAATGGCGAGTCATCCGCCCGGGATTCCCACAGCCAGTATATGGCCGGCAGCGAGGAAACATGGATCGTGGCCAGGCGGGTCGATTCATTACCTGCGAGTATTTCCAGCCCGGCGCGCAGCTGGGTTTCAAACTGGCCGAGGTCCGTCATCGACGCCAGGGTATCCGCACAGACATCATTATTGCCCAGCAATATCGAAACCTGGCCTGCGCTGCCCGACGGCGTGGCAGCCGTGGCGTTGACCACCTGCTGGGCCTGATTGGCGAAATCTGCCATCACGGCCCCACTCAGTGCGTGATTGAAAGTGTCGTCGCGGGTACTGCTGTTCTCGTAATAGGCGACGGCATCCCTGGCCTCATAGATTTCATTGTTGCTTTCGACCGGGTCAGTGACGTCGTAACCGGTGCTCCATACCGATTGGTGATTCAGTGAACCTATGCTGCCATTGGCTGCCTGGGCCTCGCCGATGGAGTCGCCGATATTGAACTGGTTGAGGGGAACGGCCTGGCCGACGGGTTCCAGCTGGCAACTGCCGTCACAGCCGTCGCCGGGAATAATATTGCCATCGTCACATTGCTCACCGGCATCCAGGATATTGTTGCCGCAGACGGGTACGTATTCGATAGTACAGCTGGCACTGCAGCCGTCGCCGTTGACTATATTGCCGTCGTCGCACTCCTCGCCGACATCGAGGATGTCGTTGCCGCAGACGGGTACGTATTCGATAGTACAGGTAGCACTGCAGCCATCACCGTTTGCCGTATTGCCGTCGTCACACTCCTCGCCGGCTTCCTGGATGTTGTTGCCGCAGACGGGTACGGGTTCGTTGGTACAGGTAGCACTGCAACCATCGCCGTCGACCGTATTGCCGTCGTCACACTCTTCATCCGGCAATTCGAGCACGCCGTTACCGCAGACGGGACCGGGACCTGCCGGTGTACCGCAGTCGGCGTCACATTGCGCCCCGCAATACAGGGTTTCCACCGTCGCACCACCACAGCAGAAGCGATCTGATTTTTTACCGCTGGTGACGCCGGCACAATCCATGGGGCAACCGAGACAATCCTCGCCGAGATTGCAGGTGCCATCGTTGTTACAGGCACTGGCCGGAGGACAGACTCCGCAATCGTTTTCGCAGGTGGAACAACTCTCCGAGGCGTCACAGGTGCCATCGCCACAAAAGCCGGCTGAAGCATCGCAATCAGGTGCGCAGGTCAGGGCGGTTTCACCGCCATTGCACTTGTTGTCTCCGCAGAACGGCTTCGCCGCATGAGATTCAAAGGAAATAAGAGCCGTCAGCGCCAGGAGCAGGACCAGAGACTTTTTTATTACCACTTTGCCACCTCCAGAATTGACCGATCTTTCCCGCTGACATCAACAATCCAGTCTCAAGAGTATAGTTGCATTTTGATAGATCGGCTTTTCATTCAGCGACGCCGGGAAAGCTGAAGAAGGTTACGGCGACCCGGGCTTGAAACTGTCAGTTGGTAGTAAAATTGGTAGACGCCCGGCGCTTCAAACCCGGCGGGGTCAGGAATATTTCACCGACTTCAGGCCATTCCCCGGGCGACAAAAAAGGCGGTGTC
>QJWQ01000162.1 GCA_003235325.1 Gammaproteobacteria bacterium
CACCAGCAACGATAAAACCATTAGTGTTAACAGGCCCTAGGAGCAATTCGCATAGGGGTTAGGGCCTGCCGGTATTCCTGGAGGATACCAGCAGGCTCTAATCCCTTCATTCATCACCGCCCCGGTAAATCCGGAAAGATTTAATCCACATAATATATTTAATATCCCACGGATTTGGCGGCTTTCTATTACAAATAACGCAAAGTAACACCAATTTTAATAACAACGCGATTCAACAGCAGAAATCTATTGGCCCACGAAGGACATTTATTTCTTTTACCGTCAATTGGTTACAGATAGGTATTGTAAAATATTTTCACCCTTAATATTTAATCAATTATATTGATTAATTTTCCCGGAGCATGTTAGCATAGCCCTGCAACACAAAACGGGGTGTTGTCTTTGCGCACGGACAGTATCGCGCACAACAAAACAGGGGAATTTTGGGTCACCTATAAAAACCCCCGACATTAACCAATCTAAGGAAATCACCATGAATAACCCATTCAAACGCAAGTATATTTGTACCGCCGTTTTACTGGCCACGGCACCCATCGGCAGCGCCTGGGCAGAAGAATCCTCCGGCCTGCAGATGGAGGAAATCATCACTGTGGGCACCACCAGACCCAAGATGAAAATCGAGTCCACCAACGCCGTGACCACCTTTGACGAACAAAAAATGGAACGCCTGGCGCCAGCCAGCATCGGCGAACTGATCAGGAGCATCCCCGGTTTTCATGCCGAGGATACCGGCGGGGAAACCGGAAACAACATTGCGCCGCGGGGGTTTCCGCTTACCACCCAGATGGAATTTACCGCCCTGCAGCGGGATGGCATGACTGTCTTTTACAACCAGGACATACTCTTTACCCAGGCTGACCGTTTCACCCGCTCCTCACCCTTTATCGGCAATGTCGAGGCCGTACGGGGCGGCGCGTCGTCCATATTTGTCGGTAGTGCTCCTGCGGGTTACGTCAATTTCATTTCCCGCGAGGGTGGTGAAGAAACCGCAGGTGACGTCTCCTTTGAAACCAACACCAACAATCGTATAGGCGTCAAGGGCTGGGTCAGTGGCTCCCTCAATGACCGCACCACCTACGCTATCGGCGGCTGGTACCGGGAAGATGACAGCGCCCGGGACCCCGGCTACGTTGCCAACCAGGGCGGGGAACTCAATGGCAATATCAAATACAGATTCAAGGAAGACAACGGCTACACCAAGTTTGAATTCAACAAGCAGGATGACAAGTCCTTCTTTTTCATTCCACAACCGTTGACCGGAACCACCAAGGATCCCAAAACCATACCCGGCGGCATGGATATCCGCGACGGCACTACCGGCAACTCCGCAAGGGCCCGGTACCTGCGACTGCCCAACACGCCCAGCGGCGACCTGAACCTTGATGTGGCCGACGGCAACTACGCCGATGTCACCTATTTTGGCAACACCACGGAATATGATCTGAACGACACCTGGACGATCAAAAACCAGATGCGCTATACGGACCTGTTCACCACCTTTACCGGCATCATCAATGTCGGCAATGCCGAATTGTTATCCGGCAAGGCCCAGTCCATTTTTGATAGCAACAGCGCGGCCCTGGCCTCATCTCTGGTGAATGATGAACTGCTATACCAGATTCGAGACGCGGGCACCGGCTTTGTGCTGGCGGACAACAGCAATGTCGACACTTGGAACACCAACGGCATGGGTATCAATGCCGGTTTCTGGCATCGCCGGTTTGATGGTGACAACTTCCAGAATGATATCCGCCTGCAAAATCTGTTTGAGACCGGAAGCGGCACCCTGTCGTCCACCTTTGGTATTTTCTTCTCCAATATCAACGGTGCGGTCACGGACTTTCGTATAAACACCCTGCAATCCATCGAACCCCTGCCCCAGCGGCTCGATATCGCCTTTATCGATGCCCAGGGCGAGGATGTCGCCAGTGGCACCTACAAGGGTATCCAGTCCGGCTCCCACGGGTTTGGCAATATCATCTACAGCGAGCGGACCATTGCTCCCTTTGTCGATTTTGAATACGAAACCGGCCCCCTGACCCTGAACCTCGGTGTCCGCTACGAGGACCTGGAAGCCAATGGCGAAGCCGAGAACGGCGCCAACTTCGCCATCAGTTCCTTTGCCAGCGATACCGGCCCGGTCAATGGCAATATTGAATTGCCCTTTGGCGACAGCACCTACAGGGACTTTGACCTTAACTACAGCGAACTGGCCTGGACGGTGGCGGCCAACTACAAGATCAGCGACACCCTGGCACTGTCCGCCCGGTATGCCGACGGCTTCAGAATGCCCGATGTCGACAAATACATGGCCATTACCGGCATGAGTTCCAACGCCGAAATTGAGGATTTCAATAATTCCAACCGGCCCGAAACCGAACCGGCCTCGACGGTAATGGCGGAACTGGGCATCAAGTATTCGGATGGCCCCTTTTCGGCATTTGTTACTGCCTACTTCGCTTCCGCTGACGATCTGTTTTTCAACGTCCCCACGGTGGTCAATGGCGAAATCGTCCAGCGCCAGGCATTTCGCAATACCGAAACCTTGGGCCTTGAAGCCGAAATCTCCGCCAATATCATCGCCGGCTGGCATGCGGGGATATCATTTACGGTCCAGAATCCCGAGTTTGTTGACACCCCTGACCAGGAGTTTATCGACGGCAGTGGCAATGTCGGTACTGTCGAGCTTAACGGCAAAATCCCGGTCCGGGTTCCGGAAAATTTCGGCCAGTTGACCACCCGTTACGAATTCGAGGATTTTTCCTGGGGCTTTGCCACGGTTAATGCCACCTACTCCTGGAGCGGCAAGCGCTACGCTGACGATGCCAACACCGCTGAACTGCCGAAATACGGCATGCTCAACCTGGGCGCCTCGGCGGAAACGCACAACGGCCTCTACATTCGCGCCGACGTGAAAAATGTCAACAATTCAGAGGGCTTGTCTGAGGGCGATCCTCGCGCGGGAGAAACAGTGGCCGGACAGACTCCCACCTTCAACGCCAGGGTCGTGTTGCCACGGACCGCAACCCTGACCGTAGGCAAGCGCTTCTAGAACTCTCAACAACAATGACGGAGCCGGGAGCTGAAAGCTCCCGGGTCCAGTCTCGCTGTCAGGGCAGGTAGCCATTATTGACTAAATATCCCGCCTGCCATCTCCCCAATCAATAGCTTTAAATGCCCGTATTTGACCATACGGGCATTTTTTTCACCCTCCAGACCACTTCGCATCGGGAAAAGAAACAGAAATCCTGTCAGGTCAATAAAAAACCCGACCGGGATCGGTCGGGTTTTCAATGTACGCCGGCATTATCAACTGACGCCCAGATTCCGGCCCTATTCATTGTCCTTGGTTGACGTTTTGGCTACAGCCAAATCCCCGATGACATTTACCGGGCAGCGGTTACGAGAGAGCTCACCGCACTCAGGAGTATTCGCTCAGGTTCAGCTGATGCAATCTCGCCTCGGTGGGCGCTTTGAGCCAGTTATAAAACAGGCCGATAAATAATATCGCCGCGAAGACTGTCGCCAGCATAAAACCGACCTCGGGCTTGCCGCCAAACAGGTCGCTGACCACACCCATGGACAATGGCCCGAACGCAGCGCCCGCTGCAGTAAAGAAAAGGATGACGCCCGCGGCGCCACCGTGCTGGTTCTTGGGAAAACAGCTGATGCCCTTGGAGTTCAGCGTCGGATAAATTACCGACATAAAGATACCCGACAGTGGCAACAGGTAAACGGCCGCCTCGTTACCGATAATGATGGTGCCAAGGAAACATACCAGGATGGCAAGGCTGAAAATCACCAGCACCTGGGCCCATTGAAAGTGCGCCATCATCCACATTCCGATAAACCGACCGCCCGCACGCAACACGAAGAATATGGTGAGGGAATAGGTGGCTATAAAAACGGCGCTGCCGTCATAGCCATGCAACAGGGTCGGCATCCAGACATAAATGGCACTCTCGGTGGCGACATAGAGAAAGGCACCCATGGAAAATCCCAGAGCGTAGGGATCCTTGACCATTTTCAGGGTTCTGCCGAGGGTAATAGGCTCGCCGGTATGCTTCATGGTTTTCGGATAGTTCACCAGCAACGCCATGATAATCAGCACCACACAGAGGGTGGCGGCGATGACGTACAGCCATTTCCAGTCAACTCCCTGACCGAGCATGTAGGTGACGATCAGAGGCCCAATAATGGCGCCAACGCCAAAAAAAGCCTCCACCCCGTTCATGGTGGAAGTGTGCTGAGTGGTGGACAGGGAAATGTCACCGATCAATGCCAGGGCACCGGTTTTGAACACCCCGATGGCCAGGCCTGAAACCATTAACAGGGTCAGGTAAAAGCCGAAGGTGTTGCCTACCAGGAATAAATAGGAGTTGGCGGCGAAAGTAACCAGCCCCAGCACGATGGTATTCTTGCGGCCCAGTTTGTCCGCCAGAAAGCCGAGAAACATGCCCGCCAGGGCGATGGCGATCATCGGTCCGTAGTGAAAGAGACCGGCGGCAGTCATACCGAGCTCGAAATCCTTCATAACCTCGGGAATGATGACGCCCACCGCGTCGGTGGTCATGGCAAACATCATGAACATCAGGTATGTCAGCCAGCGGATTATTCTTAGATTTTTTTCTGTTGGTGAATCACTCATTTGCCTACCCTCGTTATTCTTTTTCAGATTCAATAAATTACCGGCCTGTGTGACCACGGCCCGCTCAATTGCCCGGAATCAAAAACCCGACCCCGGAATTTTTCTTACCATTGTGCTATTACCACAAGACCATCTGTTCCAGCAGGACCCGTATTAAAAGCATTTGCCCGCGCAAATGACAAGCTGCTCAAGACCGGTGACCTTCGAAAAAGCCCGCAACCAATATTGCCGTCCGGCTAACCATTCAGCAACTCGATACCCGGGATCCGCCACTAGTGTCCGGCAGAAGCAAAGGCGACGTCTCCGCCCTCCCCGGCAGCTCCGGCTTCATCGTCCACGAACAGGGTCGCAACGCCGGCTATCACCAGGAAAACTCCTCCCAGGACCAGGGCGTAAATGGCCTTGTCATCAAACAGGACCCTCACCAGAATGCCAATAACACTGGCGGCCATGATCTGGGGAATGACGATAAAGAAGTTGAAGATACCCATGTAGACGCCCATCTTGTCGGCGGGCAGTGACCCGGACAGGATGGCGTAGGGCACCGACAGGATCGAGGCCCAGGCAATGCCCACCCCGACCATGGACAGCACCAGCCACGCGGGATCCCTGATGAAGACAAAGGAAATCAGGCCGGCACCGCCGATACAGAGATTAATCAGGTGTGCCTGCTTGCGGCCGGTCCTGCGCGCCAGCACCGGGATCATGAAGGCGGCAACGGCGGCAAAGCCGTTATAGGCGGCAAACAGGACGCCGACCCAGTCAGCGCCGTCATTGTAGGCCGAGGAAGCGGTTTCGACGGCGCCGTAATGAAAGCTGGTGACTGCGGAAGTGGCATAGATCCACATGGCAAACAGGGCGAACCAGGAGAAGAACTGCACGATGGCCAGCTGTTTCATGGTTTTTGGCATGTGAAACAGGTCGTCGACGATTTCATAGAGGGCGTTTTGGGTATTTTTCATCGCCTTCATGCGGCCGCTGACGATTTGCAGAATACCGAACGTGGCACCGGAGCCGCCCAGAATGTATAGCTCTTGGTCCAGGTGAAGGAATCTGATCAGGATGGATAGAATCGCCGAGGCCAGCAGCCAGATGATACCGCCGCGAATATATTGCCGGGCCGAACGAACCCGCTCTGTGACTTCCGGATGGGCATCTTCTGGATGACTGCCCTTGAATTCTTCCAGTTCCTGCGGGGAATACTCCCTGGTAGTGAATATGGTCCAGAGTACGGCGGCAAACAGGACCACGGCACCGATATAGAACGAGAATTTCACCGAATCGGGGATTTCCCCGGGCATTGCGGTATTGCTGATACCTATCCAGTTGGCCATGATCCAGGGCAATGCCGAGGCAACAATGGCACCAAAGCCGATAAAAAAACTTTGCATGGCAAAGCCGGAGGTTCGCTGCCTGTCGGGCAACATGTCCCCGACAAAAGCCCGGAAGGGTTCCATGGAAATATTGATCGAGGCATCCATGATCCAGAGCATGCCGGCGGCAACCCATAGACTGGGGGAATTGGGCATGAAAAATAGGGAGACAGTGGCCAGGATGGCGCCAACCAGAAAATAGGGGCGTCGTCGGCCGAGAGGGCCCCAGGTCTTGTCACTGAAGTAACCCACCAGGGGCTGCACCAGCAGACCGGTGATCGGCGCCGCAATCCAGAGAATGGGAATATCGTGAACATCTGCGCCAAGGGTCTGGAAAATGCGACTGACGTTGGAATTTTGCAGGGCAAAACCGAACTGGATACCGAGGAATCCAAACGACATATTCCAAATTTGCCAGAAACCCAACTGGGGTTTTTCTCTGAAAGTTTGGTGCTTCATCATCAGTGCTTCCTGTAGTTATTTTCTGATCAGGGCGTAGCGAGCTTCGATTTTCTGGCACGACGACGTTTGCCGTCGTCGGCTTTTTTCCCTACCCTGATGGCTGGCAATGCGTTGATGGACCATAGATTATGACCGGCCTTGTCCGGACCGATCAACAGATATCGGGTCATGTTAAGAGCGCAGCTGTTTTCCGGGCAAATAACTGCATACGTATTCAGACCGGCTGACTCGAATCGGGCGAGTGAAAAGACTAATCGAAATGAATCCCACCAACGAGATCCAGGGCGGTACGATGCCCGGCAACGGGCCAACTGGGGCTGAATGGTGGCGGGGGGCTGTCATCTACCAGATCTACCCCCGCAGCCTGATGGACAGCAACGGCGACGGCGTCGGTGACCTGCAGGGCATTATCGACAAACTGGACTATATCGGCAGTCTCGGGGTCGACGCCGTCTGGATTTCACCGTTTTTCAAATCGCCCATGCGCGATTTCGGTTACGACGTCAGCGATTACCGGGATGTCGACCCCCTGTTTGGCAGTCTCGAGGATTTTGACCGCCTGGTGGCCGAAGCCCACCGCAGAGGGCTTAAAATTATTATTGACCAGGTGCTGAGCCACTCATCCGACCAGCACCCCTGGTTTGAGCAGAGCCGGCAAAGCCGGGACAACCCCAAAGCCGACTGGTACGTCTGGGCCGATCCCAAACCCGACGGCACGCCACCCAATAACTGGTTGTCGATCTTTGGTGGCGGTGCCTGGCAGTGGGAGCCACGACGGCTGCAATACTACATGCACACCTTCCTGGTCAGTCAGCCGGACCTGAATTTCCACAACCCCGAGGTTCGAGAGCAGATGCTGCAGGAGGTGGACTTCTGGCTCAAGCGCGGTGTTGACGGCTTTCGCCTCGATGCCATCAACTTCTGTTTCCACGACAAGCTGCTGCGAGACAACCCTCCCAAGCCCATCGAAAAACATATCGACCAGGGCTATACCTCGGACAACCCCTACCGTTACCAGTACCACATCTATAACTGCACTCGACCGGAAAACCTGCAATTCATCGAGCGGCTCCGGGCTCTGCTGGATAAGTATCCCGCCAGCCTGTCCCTGGGAGAGATATCGGCGGAGGATTCCCTGGCCACCACCGCCGAATACACCCGGGGCAACAAACGGCTGCATATGTGCTACAACTTTGCCCTGCTCAACAGCGCCTTCGATACCGGCAAAATTCGCTCAGTCATTGAGACCCTGGAACAAAGACTGGTAGACGGCTGGCCCTGCTGGACCATCGGCAACCACGATGTGGTTCGCGTGTTGACGCGCTGGGGTGGCGACAGACCGAGGGATGACCTGGCCAAGGTGTTGACCGCCTTCCTGTTTTCCCTGCGGGGCAGCCTCTGTAGTTACCAGGGGGAGGAACTGGGCCTGACAGAGGCGGAAATAGGTTGGGAGCAGTTGCGAGACCCCTACGCCAGAGCCTTCTGGCCCCTGTTCAAGGGCCGGGATGGCTGCCGCACCCCACTACCCTGGAACAACCAGGATGAATTTGCCGGATTTTCCAGCGTCCCGCCCTGGCTGCCGATTCCTGAGGAACACCGGTTGAAGGCAGTAGCAGAGCAGGAACAGGACCCTGATTCGGTGCTCAATGCCTATCGGACCTTTTTGCAGTGGCGCCGGGGACAACCGGCCCTGCGTTACGGAAATATCGAATTCATCGATGCGCCGGCCGGCACCCTGGCCTTCTGGCGACGCTACCGGGATGAGAATCTACTGGCCTGTTTCAATTTCACCAATAAGAAAAAAAGCCTGCCGCTGCCGGCCGATCTGTCACTGGAATCCCTGGGCGGTCACGGCTTTCCGGAAGTGCGTTGTGCCGCCAACCAGCTGCTGCTTTCGCCCTACACGGCGGGCTTTGCCAAATGCAGTAGTTCGGTATAGCATGAATCGGTTTGTGAGAGGCTAGAGCAGACTCTCCAGCCGGACCAATAAATAAAATAAGCCTATCGGAATTTGCTAATGAAACTAGCCACGCTCGATATTGTTGTCGTTGCTGTCTACTGTATCAGCCTCATTCTCATTGCCTATCTGGTCTCCCGGGAAAAGAAAGGCCACGAAAAGGATTCCCAGGACTACTTTCTGGCGGGGCGCTCCCTGCCCTGGTGGGCGATCGGCGCCTCCCTGATCGCGTCCAATATCTCTGCCGAGCAGATTATCGGCATGACCGGCTCCGGTTATGCCATTGGCCTCGGTATTGCGTCCTACGAGTGGACCGCCGCCCTCGCCCTGATCGTGGTCGGCAAATACTTTGTGCCGATTTTTCTGGAAAAGAACATTTACACCATGCCGGAGTTCCTGGAGAAGCGTTACGACCACCGGGTGCGGGTGTTACTGGCGTTTTTCTGGGTGGGGATCTATATCTTCGTCAACCTGACTTCGGTGCTTTATCTGGGTGCCCTGACCATCAAGATCGTTGCCGGCGTCCCCATGATGTATGGCATGTTGTTCCTGGCGGCCCTGTCCCTGGCCTACTCCCTTTATGGCGGCCTCAAGGCGGTGGCCTTCACCGACATCATTCAGGTGGGCATCCTGATTGTCGGTGGCATTGCAGTGACGTTGCTGTCCCTGGACATGGTCAGTAATGGCGGTGGCGCCTTTGCCGGCTTTGTGCACCTGCTGGAACAGGCGCCGCAAAAATTTGACATGATCCTGTCGAAGGATCACAACCATTATGTAGACCTGCCGGGCATCTCGGTGCTGGTGGGCGGTCTCTGGATTACCCAGTTCTCCTACTGGGGTTTCAACCAGTACATTACCCAGCGGGCCCTGGCCGCCAAAAACCTGAGGGAAGCACAAAAGGGTATTGTCCTGGCCGCCTTTCTCAAACTCTTTATGCCCTTTATCGTGGTTATTCCCGGTATTGCCGCCTTCCTGCTGTTTCCGGATCTGTCCCCGGCCGACAGGGCCTACCCGGAATTGATGAAACTGTTGCCCGCAGGACTGTTTGGGCTGACCTTCGCGGCCCTTGTCGCTGCCGTGGTCTCCTCACTCAGTTCCATGACCAACAGTATTTCTACCATCTTCACTATGGACATCTATCGATCCACCTTCCATCACTTTGAAGTGAGTGAAAAAGGCCTGGTGCGCATCGGCCGCGGAGCCAGCATTACCTCCCTGATTGTCGCCATGATTGTCGCCCAGCCGTTGTTGGGTCAGCTGGACCAGGCCTTTCAGTACATCCAGGAGTTCACCGGCTTTTTCTCCCCCGGCATCCTGGTGATCTTCCTGTTCGGTTTTTTCTGGGGCAAGGCAACGACCCATTCAGCGCTGGCGGCAGCCGTTGTTTCGGTGGTTGTTTCCCTGATCCTGAAGATATGGATGGGCGATATGGCCTTCCTTGATCGCATGGGCGTGGCGTTCCTGTTGTCGGCGGCGGCCGCCATCGCGATCACCCTCTATGAACATGAGGGCGATCACCCCAAGGCCATCAAGCTGGCGGAATTCGATTTTAAAACCACTACTGGTTTTAATATCGCCACCGTGGCGGTGGTGTTGATTCTGGCGGCCTTTTACGGCGCCTGGTGGTAACAAGGGCGAAGCCGTCGCGCAGAGCAACCCTGTTCACCCGGCAAACCTGTTGCCGGGTGAATAAAAAGTTGCCGGGTGAACAAAAGCCCGGGCAGCCGGGTTGAGCATGACTGCATGGGCGATCGCCGGCGAATCAAAATAATAGAAGCCAAACCATAAGAGTTGCCAGCCGAGTCCTGTCGGATCGTTGTCAGAAAACAGACGTTATTTGGGGAGCGAATTATCATGAGCGCCAGTAGTCACTTTAAAACCGTGCTGGTCACCGGCGGCGCCGGTTATATCGGCAGCCACACCTGTGTCGAACTGCTGCAGGCGGGCTACCAGGTGGTGGTGGTGGACAATCTGGTCAATGCCCGGGAAGAGGCGCTGCGGCGGGTCGCCGAACTCACCGGTCGCGAGACCCTGTTCCACCCGGTGGATCTGGTGGACGAGGCGGCCCTGGACCAGGTATTCAGCCGGCACAGCATCGATGCCGTGATTCATTTTGCGGCGCTGAAGGCCGTCGGGGAATCCGTGGCCAAGCCCCTCGAGTACTACCACAACAACATGACCGGCACCATCAACCTGTATCGGGTGATGGCGGCGCACGGGGTATACCAGCTGGTCTACAGTTCCTCGGCAACGGTCTACGGCGATCCGCGCAATACCCCCCCCTACCGTGAAGACATGCCCCTGGCTTCCACCAGCCCCTACGGCCAGAGCAAGGTGATGGCCGAGCAGATCATGATGGACATGACTGTGGCCGACAAACGCTGGAACATCGCCTCGTTGCGCTACTTCAATCCCGTCGGCGCCCATCCCAGCGGTCGTATCGGCGAGGACCCCGCCGGCATTCCCAACAACCTGATGCCCTATATCAGCCAGGTGGACCCACGACGGCACCGGCGTGCGGGACTATATCCATGTGGTGGACCTGGCCATCGGTCACCTCAAGGCTCTGGAGTTGCTGGCCCGGGAGCACAAGGGTTATGTCGCCTACAACCTGGGCGCCGGCAAGGGCTACAGCGTGCTGGACGTGGTCAAGGCCTTTGAGAAGGCCTCCGGCAAGACCATCCCCTACCAGTTTGAACCCCGGCGTGCCGGCGATATCGACGAGTTCTACGCCGATGCCGACAAGGCGGCCGCAGAGCTCGGCTGGCGCACGGAGCGCAACATGGAAACCATGTGCGCCGATACCTGGAACTGGCAGAGCAAGAATCCCAAAGGCTACAGCCAGGACTGAAGGACAGTCCTGAACTCTTTCGGAAAGACAGTCCTGAACGAGAGCACTGAACGCCAGCAACAAGGCAGGAACAGACCATGTCAGCAGATCTTCTATTGATCCACCGGGTCGAGAAAGCCCTGGCGGAAACCTTTGGCAGCAGCAGCGCCGATGAGCGTCTCTTTTTTTCACCCGCCCGGGTCAACCTGATCGGCGAGCACATCGACTACTGCGGCGGCCTGGTGATGCCCGCCGCCATCCAGTTCGGCACCTATATTGCCGCCCGGCCGAACCCGACCGGCACCGTGCGCATGGTCTCTCTCAACCAGCCCGGTGTTATCGAATTCGATCCGAATGCAGCCATGCAGCGGCAGGAGCCGCCGGTCTGGGGCGACTATGTCAAGGGCGTTTTTGTCGAGTACCGGGCCCTGGGCGTGGAACTGCCGGGACTGGATATCGCCATTGGCGGCGATATCCCCGGCAACGGCCTGTCCTCC
>QJWQ01000161.1 GCA_003235325.1 Gammaproteobacteria bacterium
GAAATATAATATAAATATTCGACCTGATTAAACGCTGGAAGAAACTTCGGCCGAAATCAATGAGCGGGAATCGGCGGTGGATCAAATGTCCAGGGAGGATGTCTTAAACCAGAGGCAGCATCAAAAGCCGATTTATGTGGATGATGTTACCCGTGATCAATTAGGGGCCAGAAATAATGTTCAAGCTTCCCGCAGTGGTGTTGTTGCTCCTGTCCTCCGCCCTGCAGCCAATGAGTGTGGATACCATCAGCGGTGACAGCATCACCGGCGAGGTGGTGCGCCTGGTCCAGTTTCCGTCGCATCTGGTGGAGTCGCGCAATATCGATATCTGGTTGCCGCCGGGTTACGCTGCCGCTGCGGCCGCCGGCACTCGCTATCCGGTGCTGTATATGCACGACGGCCAGAATCTGTATGACCCGGAAACCTCCCTTTCCAGCCATGTGGACTGGGGGATTGATGAGACCCTGACCCGAATGATCGGCGACGGCGACGTCCCTCCAGTCATCGTTGTCGGCATCTGGAGTCGTACCGGTTATCAGCGATTCCTTGAATACATGCCTAAAAAGGCCATTACTCCCGACACACTGGATTTGCTGGCCAGGCAGTTTGGTGAATTGACCGGCGAATTCGACCGCAAACCGACCATTGAGCATTTTCTCTCCGATCACTACCTGAAATTTCTGGTTTACGAGCTAAAACATTATATCGATAACAATTACGCCACACTTTCAGACCAGAAAAATACTATGATCATGGGGTCCAGCATGGGCGGGCTGATTTCCGCCTATGCCATCAGCGAGTACCCGGAGGTCTTTGCAGCCGCCGGCTGTGTTTCTACCCACTTCTCAGCCGGTGATGGCGCCATCATTGCCTGGCTGGCTCAAAATTTACCCGATCCCGGGGGCCACCGGATCTATTTCGATTACGGTACCGAGACGCTGGACAGGGATTACGATCTATATCAGCGGCGAATGGACACGGTGATGCTGGAGGCCGGTTACACCCAGGGTGTCAACTGGGTAACCCGAAAATTTCAGGGCCACGCCCACTCGGAAATTGACTGGAGGAAGAGGGTGCATATACCTCTGGAGTTCCTGCTGTCCGTTAAATAGCAACCAGGGCCTGTTAACACTAATTGCCGGTCTCAGGAATCGCCCCTTGGGTTAGGGACTGAAATCGCTTGTTTCTGACCTCGCCCGATGGGATTTCGTTGGCACACCGGGAAATTAATAGAAGAGATTCGAGTAAAAGCATCAGATAAGAATTAAGAATATTGATCGGGTAAGATCAGAAAAAGACCCGGCCGGGAAGTCGGTCCAAACCAAGAAGCCACTAAAGCGCACACACAATAGGGAATACATAATAGGGAACAACAGCATGAACAGATCAGTTCTGAAAATAATCATTGTCCTGGCAGCGCTGTTACTGGCGGCCTGTTCTGAGCCGGGTTCGAAGCAACCGCGGTCAGAGGGTCCCGGATCGGAATCCGAAACGGCTCAGACGGCAGCCGTCGCTGGCCAGGGTCCGGGCTGGCAAACGCCACCGCGCTGTGGAACACCTTATCGAGGTGAAGGCGCGCAGCGACTGGATGCAGGCAAGCTCGATCTGGGTACGGCCTGCGCCTCGCTGATACGCCATTACGAGGGCTTGCGTCTCAATGCCTATCGCGGCGTCTCGGGTAGCTGGTTTGTCGGCTATGGACATTCCAGGGGTGTATCCAGGGGCGACCGCATTACCAAAGCGGAAGCCGAACGCCTGTTGCAGGAGGATCTTGAAGACGTTGCCAACGTTGTCCGCCCCCTGTTGCGCGTACCGGTTACTGCATATGAATTCCGCGCCCTGACCTGTCTGGCGTTCAATATCGGTGAGGGCGCACTAAAACGGGACAGTACGCTCCACGCGGTGAACAGGAAGGAGTACGAAAGGGCGGGAGACGAAATCACAACCCTGCGCAGAACCCGTTCCGACGGGCCCATAGTTCAGCATCTGGTGGAGCGACGCCAGGAAGAGTGTGCCCTGTTTCGTCGGCTGTAGTTCGAGGCAATGATGTACCTTCTGGTTACCTGCAGGGAATAGCCGCTTCGGGGTGCAATTCGCCGCGATAAACAGTTACTCCCATCGCTTCAGTTCCGCCGGCCGGGTTTATCGGGATTCTCTGTCAATGCCCCGGGGTCTCGGCACCTCGACCGTCACCATCAGCAGCGGCTTCGCCAGCCATTTTTCCTGTGGAGGCTTCTGATGAGGTTCCTGTCGGGATTGCCGTTGGTTCGCCGGATGACGCCGCTGACGAATGTGCAGACGTAGCGGCGGACTGCCAGAGTAACCGGCTGACCCCGAGGCCGAACGAAAAATAGTGATCAGTTTGCATCAGCGGACTGTTCCGGTTGCTGGTCCCGTAGAGCGTGTCGTAGCGGAGATAGCTGCCCAGCCACCATTTTCCCAGGCGTCGGCTGATGCCGATTTTGAAGTGACTGCCACTGTAACCGGATTTGGCATCGTACCGACGGCGATTTTCGGTGGCATATTCCGGGTCGACGCCGTAGTAGTACTCGTGGTAATCATTGTCGGCATAGAGCGCGCCAAATCTCATTTGCAGCTTGTATTCACCTTTAAAAGCCGGATTGATAAAAGCCAGTTGCGGGTTGAACAGCCAGCCGACATAGTCAGCCTGCAGTCTGTCGTAATCAAATACCGCACGAAAGGGCAGGTGCAATGACCAGCCGTCCTCCAGTGTCCCGCCAAGCCTGAAATTCAGCGACGGACCCAGTTCAAAGGTGGAATGTAATTCCGGCATTCCCTCGCGCAGGGGGTTGTCGCTACTGTCCGGCGTCAGGGCCGCGTCGGCGCTGATAACCAGTTCCATGTCCCTGGAACGAAACAGTTTGCCCCGCGCGCCACTACGATCCAGTTCCAGGAATTTGCCGCGATAGACGACATAGGGAAAGGGCAGGGCATTAAACTGGTAGTGTTCAGAACCGCGATAATCCGCCAGCAGTTGACCGACCACCCCGGCACCCAGCTCGATTTTCGGCAGAGCCGGTTTCGTCGATTGCGCTGGCGCCCCCGGATTATCAGCGTCGCTGGATTGTGCCGGTTCAGCCCGCGTCGGCGGTAAGCTCGCGACCAGCAGCAGGCTCAACAGACCGGCACCAGTAAGGCGTTGCACGCGACGATACACCGTGGGCGGCTTCACGGGCTCCATTCGCTGACCGTTGCCGGTTCTCCCGGTGTCGAACGTCCAGTCAATCCGGTCGAAGAACATCGCAGGTCAGGATGCAGCACAGCCGGAGGACTCCCTGATCACCAGGGTGGCCGGTATCAGGGTCGACTCAACCGGCTTGCCTTCAATCAGCCGGATCAATTTGTCCACCAGCAACTGGCCGGCAACAATGGTGTCCTGGTGCACCGTCGTCAGGGCCGGGGTGACGTAGGAGGCCGCTGGAATGTCGTCGAAGCCGACCACGGCAACATCGTCAGGCACCCGTATGCCGTCTTGTCTCAGCGCCTTCATGGCACCGATAGCCATCAGGTCACTGGCGGCAAAAACAGCGGTGAAAGGTCTGTTGCTTTCCAGCAGGTGGCGGACTGCCTGGTAACCGGCAATCTCACGGTTGTCGGCATCCACCTGCAGATCAGGGTTCGAGGGAATCCCCGCCTGTTCCAGAGCCTGCAGATGGCCCTGATAACGCAATTGCAACTCCGGGTAACGTTCCGTGGCTTCGCCGATAAAGGCTATCTGCCGGTGGCCGAGATCAAGGAGATGTCGGGTCGCATCACGAGCACCTTTCAGGTTGTCGCAGTAGAGCGAGTTATTCGGCTGCTTCTCCAGGTGTGGTCCCCAGATGACAAAATGGGCCCTGGTGGTGGCCAGATGTTCCAGCTTTTCCCGGTAGCTCAGGTAGTCGCCGTAGCCCAGCAGGATCAGGCCATCAGCGCGGCCGGAGAGTTCGTAGTCCCGGTGCCAGTCATTACTGAGTTGCTGAAAGGATAGCAGCAGGTCATAACCTCTCCTGGCAGCAGCCCGGGTGGTATTGCCGAGCATGGCCAGGAAAAAGGGGTTGATCAGGGAGTCATCGGAGGTCGGATCTTCGAAGATCAGCAACGCCAGGGTTCGGGTTTGTCGGGAGCGCAGGTTGGCGGCGTTCCGGTCCGCCTGGTAATTCAGCTCCCGGGCAATGGCCTGGATCCTGTCGCGGGTTTCCCTGTTTACCAGGGGGCTGTTGCGCAGGGCTCGGGACACCGTGGACTGGGAGACACCGGCTCTGAAAGCGATATCAAAGGAGGTGGACCTGCCTTCTTTTGACACGGATATCAACCCTATGGGGATTAAGTTGGCTTGACCGCCATTGAGGCCGCAAAGTCAGGGCAGGTTAAACCAAAGGATTCATGCTGTATAGAGCCCATCTTCAGAGCCCTGGGCGTGCCCGATGAACAGGGTTGTCAGCAGCCGGATGTCATTGCCCTGGCGCCAATGACCAAAGGGTTTGGTCTTTTGACTGAAATTCTATAACCTTGCCGGCTTTCAAAAAGGCACCATCGACAGACAGAGTTGCAACACCGAGTCAATGAGACGAGATCTGTTCCAATACGACCTTCCCGACCGGCTGATAGCACGGCATCCCACACCGCAACGGCAGGGCAGTCGACTGCTGCACCTGAATGCCGCCACGGGCGACGTTGCGCATCAGCAGTTTCCCGACCTGCTCCGACATGTTCGGGCCGGGGATCTGCTGGTGTTCAACGATACCCGGGTCATTCCGGCGCGGCTGCTGGGGCAAAAGGAAACCGGCGGCAGGCTGGAAATCCTGGTGGAACGGCTGCTGGACGACGATCGGGTATTGGCCCATGTACGCTGCAGCAAGACCCCCAGGGTCGGCAGTCGCCTCCTGTTTGATCGGGACGTGTGCGCCCGAATGCTGGGCAGAAACGGGGACCTGTTTGAACTGCAATTCGAAGCGCCGGTGCTGGAGATTCTCGACCGCATCGGCCATATGCCGCTACCGCCCTACATCGACCGGGCCGACAGCCTGGAAGACCGCAGCCGCTACCAGACCGTCTACGCCGACCAGCCTGGCGCCGTAGCGGCGCCGACGGCGGGGCTGCATTTTGACCAGCCCATGCTGGAGGCACTTGAGTCCAGGGGTGCTGGCATTGCTTTTGTCACCCTGCATGTGGGCGCCGGTACCTTTCAACCGGTGCGCGTTGACGAAATCGAGGACCACCGGATGCACAGCGAGTGGCTGCAGGTCAGTGAAGCGGTCTGCGCCGCCGTTGCGGCTACCCGTGCCCGGGGCGGCCGGGTGATTGCCGTCGGCACCACCAGTGTTCGCTGCCTGGAAACCGCTGCCCGGCACGGTGAGATCGCCCCCTTTCGAGGGGAGACCGACATCTTTATCTTTCCCGGCTACCGCTTTCGCGTGGTGGATGCGTTGCTGACCAACTTTCACCTGCCGGAGTCGACATTGCTGATGCTGGTTTCGGCGCTCGCCGGTCGGGAAAATGTGCTTAATGCCTACCAGCAGGCCATAGAACAGGGCTACCGGTTCTTCAGCTACGGCGATGCCATGCTGATCAGCTGAAAAACATAGCCCGGTCTGATCCCTCCGCAATCGAGGCCGACAACAAGTCAGGAAAACCGACCCACCTTATGAGCCGACAGTGTTATATGCAGTTCACCCGTACCGCCAGCGACGGTCTGGCCCGGCGCGGTGTCCTGAGTTTCCCCCGGGGTACGGTGCAGACCCCGGCCTTTATGCCGGTGGGTACCTACGGTACCGTCAAGGGCATGCTGCCCCGGGACATCGAGGCCATCGGCGCCGAGATGATTCTGGGTAACACCTTTCACCTGATGTTGCGGCCGGGCACCGAGGTGGTTCAGGCTCACGGCGACCTGCACGATTTCATGCAGTGGCGACGGCCCATTCTTACCGATTCCGGCGGCTTTCAGGTGTTCAGTCTGGGCAAGATGCGCAAAATCACCGAAGCCGGGGTATCGTTTCGTTCCCCCATTGACGGCAGCCCGGTCTTCCTCGACCCGGAAAGGTCCATCGAAGTCCAGCGCCAGCTGGGCGCCGACGTGGTGATGATCTTCGATGAATGCACGCCTTACCCGGCCACCGAAGAGCAGGCCCGGTCCTCCATGGAACTGTCCCTGCGCTGGGCGGCCCGCAGCCGGGATGCCCACGGCGACAGCCCCTCGGCCCTGTTCGGCATCGTTCAGGGGGGGATGTTTCAGCACCTGCGCCGGCAGTCACTGGATGGCCTGGAGGCCATCGGCTTTGACGGCTACGCCATCGGCGGCCTGTCCGTGGGTGAACCCAAGGAGGAGATGCTGGCCGTGCTGGATGCCATCGGCGACGAATTGCCCGCTGACCGGCCCCGCTACCTGATGGGCGTCGGCAAACCCGGCGATATTCTCGAGGCGGTAAAGCGGGGTATCGACATGTTTGACTGTGTCTTGCCCACCCGCAATGCCCGCAATGGCCACCTGTTTACCAGCACCGGGGTGATCAAGATTCGCAACGCCGCCCACCGGTATGACACCGGGCCTCTGGATTCAGCCTGCGACTGCTACACCTGCCGTCATTTCAGCCGCGCCTACCTGCATCACCTGGACCGCTGTCACGAAATGCTCGGGCCACAGTTGAACACCATCCACAACCTGCGCTACTACCAGAATCTGATGACAGGCATACGTGCAGCCATCAGCGAGAACCGGCTGCAAGCCTTCAGTGATGCGTTCTATCGCCAGCAGAATCCGGTTTAGCGGCAACGAAAGTGCAAGTGTGCAGAGATGAGTAGAGTGCGTGGATGAATATTGAATCCTGTCTTTGTGGTAACTGAAATACGTTGGCCGCTGCCGTGACCGATGGTCTTATACGGACGCGAGTGGATCGGCATCAATCCGGCTATTCCACAGTTGAACAGACTTAAGTCCTACAGGCTCCTACAAAATAAAATCCTCCAGGGCGACAAAACGCGAACTATCCCGTGAGGATTGCAATGTCGCCAGCATAAAGGCCACGCCCCGTACGCCGTCATCTACTGTCGGGAAAGGTGGTTTAGCCGTGGAAGTTGGCCCATGCTCCCGGGCGATAATTGCCGCGGCGACCTCGGTATAAAGATTGGCGAAGGCTTCCAGGTAGCCCTCCGGATGACCGGACGGTACGCGGGTGACGGCCTGCGCCGCCGGCGATGCCTTGGGCCCGCCGCGGGTCAGGATTTGCGTTGTGCCATTGATCGGTGTGTAGCGCATGTGATTGGGGTGCTCCTGCCACCACTCCAGTCCGCCCTTGCTGCCAAACACTCGGATACTCAGTCCGTTTTCATTGCCGGGGGCAATGGTCGTGTTCCAGAGAAAGCCGCGGGCGCCATTGTCGAAGCGCAGGTGCAGGGTCGCATGATCGTCCAGACGATGACCCGGTACCAGGGACGCGAGATCGGCGGACAACTCGTTGACCTTGAGACCGGTGACATATTCAAGCAGGTGAAACACGTGGGTTCCACAATTGGCAACCGCGCCCAATGGCCCGCAAAGTTCCGGATTGTTTTGCCAATCCCCCGACGAGGGCGCATCGGCTTGATATTCGGAAACAAATTCAGTGGCCACGGAGCGGATCTTGCCCAGTTCCCCCGCCGCAATCATCTCGCGTGCCTGTCGAACCATCGGGCAGGCAGAAAAGGCATGGGTGAGGGCAAAGATAACATTCGCTTTTCGGGCTCTTTGTGCCAGATCCGCGGCATTTTCAGCGGTGGTGGTCAGCGGCTTGTCGCAGATCACATGAAAACCGCGATCGAGAAACGCTGCGGCAATCTCGTAATGTGTGGTGTTGTAGGTGCAGATCGTGACTGCATCGATTCGGTCCGGACGCCGGGCCTCAGACTCAGCCATCGACTGATAATCGGTGTAGATGCGGTCTTCGTCCATAAGCCAGTCCCGACCCGTAGCGCGCCCGACTTCCGGATTGCGGGAGAAGGCGCCGGCGACCACATCCCAGTGACCGTCCATTAGCGCCGCCCGGCGGTGGGTTGGGCCGATACTGCCCGGGCGGCCACCACCGACAATGCCCAGACGCAGCCGACGTTTTGGTACCTGTTTTGCTCTGGTCATCCTGGCCCCCTTATTGTTAACGGTAAAAGTTGTCTGCTTTGGTTAATAGGTTAAATCCGGTGCTTTATCCACTCGGCGACCGCCGTACCAAGCTGGCGATGTCCGTCGTTGCTGAGATGAATCGGGTCGATGGCAGATGCCGACACCAGCGAGCCGGCGTTAAATACCGGAATACCCTGTTCCCGGCCCATGCGTTCCATTGATACGGCAATGTCCATTGAGCGCTCGTGCGCTCCGTACCAGATTTCGGTTTTTTCCCATTCGGGATCGTCTGCCAGCGGTCCGATCTGCGGCGGGCAGATGACCAGCACTGTTGGTGCCGAGGTATCGTGCCAGCCGGCGGCACCTCCTCCCACTCGGCGCACCCGCTCTGTCAGGCGCGCGACGTTGTCGGCGACCATCGCCGACGTCTGCCCCAGGTGGGTTTTGAAATCGTTGGTGCCGAGCATAATAACAACCGTATCCAGGGGTGCATGAGACCGGACGGATGTGGCGATGTGGCGAAGTCCGCTCATGGCCGGGCCCCACATCAGGGGATCATCATGGGCGGTGGTACGGCCACAAAGACAGTCCTCGATAACTTCCCGTCCCAGAGCCGCCGCCATGACCTGCGGCCAGCGGGTATCCGCGTCCATCCGGATTCCGCTGTCGTCATCCGGATAACCCCAACTGTTGGAGTCGCCATAGACCAGAATGCGCGGCCGCACGATTACCAGTGCCCCCTATTCGGCATGCTCGCCCAGGGTTCCCGCGGTGGCAGGCTGTCACCCGTCTGCAACAGCTCGATCGAGACATTGTCCGGCGAACGGACAAAGGCCATGTGGCCGTCGCGGGGAGGGCGGTTGATGGTGACGCCGTTGTCCATCAGGTACTGGCACAGGTCGTAAATATTTTCGACCCCGTAGGCGAGATGCCCGAAGTGACGACTGTCGCTGGGCAGGCCCTCGTCTCCGTCCCAGTTGTAGGTCAACTCAATCGGTGTTTCGTGCTGCCCCGGCGGCGCCAGGAAAATCAGCGTAAACCGGCCTTTTTCGCTGTCCGAGCGCCGGATTTCTTCAAGGCCGAGCAGATCGCGGTAAAACCGCAAAGATGTGTCAAGGTCCTTCACCCGGACCATGGTGTGCAGGTACTTAATTTTCATAAGACTCCTCCTGATGGGACGGGAGTATCGACCGGTTGCCGACAATTCTCAATCTCGACCTGGCAATGCCGTCTCTGATCGCGTCCCGAGAGCTGGTTGAGCACACCCGCTCCATCAGGTCGTTGGGTATTTCAGACCTTTCCGTGTCGATGCCAAACACCGGGCACTTGACGGAACTCAAGTCCAACGAAGACAGGGCGGGGCGATCGAAACCTGGCCATGGACTTATAATAGCCGGCCTCTTATTCTTTCGGTTACGACAGTTCTTTCGGTTACGACAATTCTTTCGATTAATTCGGGCCGTCCGGCATCTGCAGGTCGTGTACGTTAAACGGTGCCAGGCATGCCCTGCTGAACAATGCAGAATTTCCTTACCTGATTGCAGCGGCTCGCTGTTCGGACTGATTTGATGGAAGCCAATAGCGCCAACACCATTGGCGAGGTGCTCGAAATTCATGGCCCCGTAGTGATCGTGCGCTGCACCCTGCTGCCGCCGCTGCGACGAGCTCTGTTCGTGGTCCTGAACGGACAGACCTACCTGATGGAAGTCCACCGGCACCTGAGCCCGGAACTGCTCCAGGCCATTACCTTCCATACCACCGACGGTCTCTGCCGGGGCATGCCGGTTTGCGACACCGGCGATGTCCTGCACGTGCCGGTGGGCAATGCCGCCCTGGGTCGTATGCTCAATATGTTTGGCGAGGCCCTGGACGACAAACCGCCACTGGAGGCCACCCGGTTGCGGCCGATTCACGCACCGCCGGCACGCGGCTTTTTCGGTGCTGACAGCGCCATGTTGCCCACTGGCATCAAGGTGGTGGACCTGTTGGCCCCCTTTGTTCGCGGCGGCAAGGCCGGTCTTTTTGGCGGCGCCGGGGTCGGCAAGACGGTGCTGATCATGGAGTTCATGCATGCCATGAACCAGTTGCATCGGGGGGTATCGGTGTTCGCCGGCATCGGTGAACGAATTCGCGAGGCCCATGAGCTCTGGCACGAGATGCAGCAGGCCGGGGTGCTGGAACGGGCCACCCTGGTCTTCGGTCAGATGAACGAGTCCCCCGGTGTCCGTTTTCGGGTAGGCCTGTCTGCCCTGTCCCTGGCGGAATTTTACCGGGACAACTCCGGCTTTGACGTTCTGCTGGTGATGGACAATGTCTTTCGTTTTGTCCAGGCCGGTGCCGAGGTCTCCAGCCTGCTGGGCCGCATATCCGCCACCATGGGCTATCAACCCACCATCGGCAGCGAAGTGGCGGAACTGGAGGACCGGATCGCGGCCTCGGAGCGGGGCTCCATCACCTCGGTGCAGGCGGTTTATGTGCCGGCGGACGACATGTCCGACCCCGCTGTGACCACCATCATGAGCCACCTGGACACCACGGTGATCCTGTCCCGATCCATGGCCGCCAATGGTCTCTATCCCGCCATCGATCCCATCCTGTCCAGCAGCCGAACCCTGGACCAGCAACTGCTGGGGGAACGCCACTACAGCATCGCCGAAGGGGTGAGGGAACACCTGGCCCGCTACCGGGAACTGGAAGATATCATCGCCATCCTGGGCTTCGACGAACTGTCGCCGGCGGACCAGCTGACCGTTGCCCGGGCGCGAAAACTGCAGCGTTACCTGACCCAGCCGTTTGCGGTGACCGCCGCCCATACCGGCATTGCCGGGGCAGGGGTGTCCCTGGAGCAAACCCTGGGCGACTGCG
>QJWQ01000063.1 GCA_003235325.1 Gammaproteobacteria bacterium
ACGGGCTCCAACAATTCCTGGCCAACGGCCTCGGCGGCACTGAGACAGTTATCGAGATCAAAAATAACGGCTTTATACATTCGGAAACAATACCCTGTCGCGGTTCCGGTTTCCAGACGTCAAGGGAGGTCAGACATCGAGAACCGGGTTCGAGGCGTCGTCGAACCGACGGCAAGGCCGGTATTTATCCGAATTCGTTGCACCCTGTCTCGGTGAGGGCACTGTAGGAGTGCAGATAGGTTGCGCCACACCCTTTACCTGGCGTCAATCAATGTCTGAGGGTTGCGCCGATTGTGAGCCTGATAAAATCCCTGGTCCCGGGGTAAAAAAAGTACTTCAAAAGCAATCCGGAAAGTGGCTCTTGAGCCGGTTCAGGCTATTACTGGCGGCTGAACTGTCGGCTGAGTTCTGGGCACCAGGTCGAGTTCGCACCATGTGGCCACTGACTTACGGGGCTTTGGCAATCCTGCCCATAATGCGATTCAAGGACCGGCCCGCCTTCTCTGAAGCGCAACCGGGAACCCGCGGGGTCGGATTTTGTGAATCAGCGATTTCTGGTGGTCGCCTTCGAACTGAGCGCTGTCAGCTGCGCCATGCATTAATGGCCGCTCTTCCGGGCAGCGTCAAAACCGATCAGTTTCTCCACAAAAAACTGCAGGTAACCGGAGGCCGAGTCCGGCATCGGCCAGTCATTGATATGTTCGGCGATTCTGCTGAGGGCCATGGCAGATTTACTGCCGGGAAAGGCCTCAACTACCGCGCATTGGGATTGCACAGCCCGACGCAAGTGATCATCAAAGGGAACCGAACCAACGTGAGCCAGCGACACATCCAGAAATTGCATGGCAACACTGTTTATTTTGTGAAACAGGTGTTCGCCCTGGGCATCGTCCCGGACCATATTGGTCAGAACCTGAAATTGTCGTAAGCCATGATCCCGGTTCAGGACCTTGATCAGGGCGTAGGCATCGGTAATGGAGGGAGGTTCGTCACAAACCACGACCACCACTTCCTGGCAGGCCTTGACGAAACTGACCACGCTGCCGGAAATGCCGGCGGCGGTATCGACGATGAGCACGTCCACCGGCAGTGTCAGTTCACTAAAAGCCCGAATCAGGCCAGCCTGTTCGAGAACATTGAGTTCCGCCATTCGGGCGACGCCGGAACTGGCCGGCACAACCTGGATTCCCAGTGGGCCGGGTACAACAATCTCTTCCAGACTGTGCTCGCCGCTGAGCACATGACTGAGATTAAGGCCGGTGCTGATCCCCAGCAGGACATCGACATTGGCAAGCCCGAGATCGGCATCCAATAGCAGAATATTCTTGCCGGAACGCGCCAGGGCCACAGCGAGATTGACCGATACATTGGTTTTCCCGACCCCGCCCTTACCACCGGTGACGGCAATAGTCCTGACCGGCCGACGGGCTAAGGTCGCCGGGTACTCCTGCGTCAACTTCTCTGTTCTTGAAAAAAACATCAACAGACCACCTCGGTTAATGCCAATTCCTGACCACCGGTCTTGAAATTATCGGTGCTGGCCAGGACCATCTGCTCACTGCCATACTTCCGGGCAATCTGCGCCACCTGTCCGACGATGGTAACGACAATTTCCTCGCCGTCAGAGATGGAAGCCCATTGCAGGGGTTCTCCCGCACTGCCCTGATGGCGCCCCGCACATCCCTGGCATTTAATTGCTGGATTTCCATAGATACCCCGTTGCTGTTCTTTAGCCGGTTTAAAACCGCTGCGTTAGCCCGCACATTACCAACGCCCGGGCCTGGCAACACATCCGGTATTCCCGGTCAGTAGCGCGAGCACTCTGTACCTGATAGTCGCCCGCTCGCAGGATTGTTTCCCTGCGCGCCTGGACCTGCACATCGAGCACAAAACTGCTCGAGTAACCCGAGTCGGGTTGCCTCAGTCAACGGCACGCCGTGAGCAGGGAGTGGTAGCCATTGCCGCCATGAGTTGTTTGCAAAATCTATTCCAATTCCCGCCCCAGGGCCATAATAGTAGCTACAGTCCCTGAGGTATTGAGGTTTTGCTCGATGGTTCTGACCAGGCTGAACCTGATACCGCAAGGCAAATCGTCAGTATCTTGACTTCTGACGACGTATTCCGCCAAGGCAATGGCGCTGGTACACATAGCCCGAATCGCGGAACAATCCCCCGGGGAGGGTCCTGTACCACCTTGTCCGCCGGGACAAAAGCCATGGGCTTCACGGCAGGGAAATAATCACCGGCGACATTATCATGTCCTTAAAATGAATAATGCAGGCCATTGCCAGGATAAATTGGCGTCATTGTTGTCAGGATCAGGCCCTGGACCAGAGCGAAAGCGATCCGGGACGGGTGCAGGGATACCGGGGTTCAGGTCATTCCCGCGGCATGTCTAAACTTCCGCTAATCGGCATTTAGCCTATCGCCCACTCTGGTCTCCCGGGCACTGCTGAAGGAATTTTTTCAAATCGCAAAACGAAAAATGTTGCCGGGATAGCGGCGGGTTGAGTGTCTCTGTGGTGGCTTCAAATCCTGATTCGCTCTCAGTCAGTCCTGAACTGCCTAGAGCCAGCCCGGAGACGACAGCAGCAACAATCAGGGCTTTAGCAGTGGTTTTTCAGCTTGTCGGCGGGACCAAGCACATCCGTCAACCGAATGCCAAACCGGTCATTCGTTACCACAATCTTTCCGTGAGCTACAAGGGTACTGTTGACGAAGACATTCAGGGGTTCATCCGCCAGCCGATCCAGTTCGACCACCGTCCCCGGGCGGTAGTGCAATAATTCTTTAATAGGCACTTTTATACGACCAATTTCCACGGAAATTGTCACCGGAATGTCTGCGATCATGTCCAGATTCAACTCCTGTCCGACACCGATCGCCGGTTCAGGTTTCAGATCCTTGATGGCGGCAGCATCGACACTATTGGACTTGAGATCAATGGCTGACTCATCTTGTCCGTCTTTTTGGGCTGAAGGTGTCAGGAGTTCAGCCATGATCTTTTCCTATTTGCTTCGAATGCCGGTGTGGTCAATGGTGCCTCTGATCTTGATGGCGTTTTTGCCGTTGTGAATCCCTAATTCACCCCAGAGCAGGGGGACGCCTTCAACATCCAGAACCGCTTGCTCCGGCATATTGAGGGGAATGAAGTCACCGGGTTTCATATCCAGCAGGTCCCGAAGAGGAACGCTGGCGGAACCTAGCGTACCGCCAATCTCGACCTGAACCGATTGGATTCGTCCCTGAAACTGCTGCGACCATTCTTGATCCCGGGCGTGAGGACTGCCCTGAAAGTTAGAATTCAAACGGTTCATGACGGGTTCGAGGGTCGACAATGGAATACCGATTTGCAACTGTCCGCCCCGACGGTCAAAGTCAATATCAAATGTCGTCAGCAACAGGGTTTCATCAGGATCAATCTGATTGACGAAATCAGGATTGGTCTCGGTACTCAGGGGCCGAAATTGAACCTCCAGCAATGACAGCCAGGAGTCTTTAAGATCCTCAAAGAGCATCGACAGGGTCTTGCCGATCACCCTCAGCTCGGTCAGGGTAAATTCCTGCTTGCCGGCCAGAGCAGGCACAGGCGCTCTGCTGCCGAAAAAATTGTCCACCAGAACGAAGACCAGGCTGGCGTCAAAACTGACCAGGATCTGCCCCTGGAGCGGCAGCATTCGCACAAAGTGGAAACTGGTGGGAAGATTACAGGTTTTTAGAAAGTCTCTGAACTTGAGGGATTTCATGGCCTCGATCGAAACCCTGGCTGACGGGTGAAACTCCTGTTGCAGATGTTTGGCGAAACCGGGCACGAAGCGATGATGGATCAGTTCCAGCATCGGTAACTGGCTGTACAGAGTTCGCTCTTGGCGGGTGAAGCCGTAATGTCCGGGGCCTTTGTCTTTCGGGTTGACGCCCCTCTCCTCCCACTCGTCCGTGTCAACGCCTGTAAATGCGCGCAGCAACGCATCGAGTTCCTCCCTGGACAACAAATTACTGGACGTCATGGCCTGGACCCCGGGAGTTAGTGCATTACGGAAGCGCCGATGTATACGGCGGGGACATGATCCGGCTCGTCATCGGCACCAGACGTCTGTCTGAAACAGTCCAGCACGATTGCCTGAATGGTTTCCACGCCCTTTCGGGCATTGAATTCTTTTTTCATGGGAGCTACTCCTTTACCTTTAACCTTACCTTTACCTGTATCGTTACCCGAATCCGGCTCCGGAATTGGATTGGCCATGGAATCTGCCGATACCGAGGTCTGTGTATCAAGCAACACAGCTGCGGCAATCTTTCCGGGACCGACACCAAAAGCTCCGAGCCATTGGCCAGTGCAATAGCCGCGCCATCAGTTTAAATTCATTATTTTCAACAGGTTAGAAAATACAAACAACCACTACGACAAACTATTGACAGTCAGGACGAACTGCCATGTCGAATAACCGGCGGTTGATGTTATGGCCAGGGTGTAACGCCGACGGAAAATTCGAAGTCAATCTGGCGTCTGGGATCAGGCCGGGGCCAGGACAATAACCGGTCGTCGCCCGGTCGCAAGCCCTGCGCCAGTTCCAGGACACTAAATATTATCGCTGCCGCCACGGCCACCGATGACAATTTCTCTCTGCTATAGCAGAGCTTGGACCACCAACAGAATTTCCTTCTGTACCGCTTCCACTCCGCAGATGTTCACCGGATCTCTGGACTTAATATCGTCCCTGAGTATCTTTCTGGCCCGTGTCGACATGTTCTGGGCGAGCTGTGGTTGCTGAAGGTAGTGGTACACGGTTTACCGGGGCCCGGCAACAATCCCGCCCTTGCCTCCAGTGAAACAAACCTCATCATCCGCCAGGAAAACCGCCCGGCTGTAACAGCTTTGCCCACTGCTCCAGTAGCGGGCAGTGCGGCAAGGGACTGTTGGCCCGGACCCTGAACGCCGGATCATACCCCCGAAAATCGGCAAAATGATATTGAACAGAGCGGATCGGTCTTTAACCCTGTACATCAACCCTGATGGCCAAACGTATTTCGCCTGCATTGCCGGCAGATTCAACTGGTGCTTACGGGAGTGCAGATGGCTTCCCTGGGGAACCTCGCCAGGGACTTACCTCGTGAAAAATTCGTCGCCACAACAGGGGCCGGGGGTCGCTTGACGGCTGAAGCCGGGTCCTCGAACTGCAGATCCTCCGTTTCAATCCAACGACCTCTGCAGAGCACCAGGGCCCGCTGAATCACACGCTCCAGTTCCCGGACATTACCGGGCCAGCGATACTCCAGCAGCGCCCGTTCGGCCGCTGGATTGAATGGCAGGAGCCGGTCTTGCTGACAATAGATGTCCAGAAAATGCCTGGCCAGGGGCAGGATATCCTCCAGGCGCTGATGCAGGGACGGCAATAGCATCGGCACTACATTGAGCCAGCGAAACAGATCCTCCCGAAAACGGCCGGCGGCGACTTCTTCCATCAGATTGCGGCTGCTGGTGGCCAGGACCCTGACATCCAGTTGTATCGCAGTCTGGCTGTCGGGACGGCCCACTTCCTTTTCCTGCAGCACCTGCAGCAGATTCGATTGCAGGTCTGGGGCCAACTCCGAAATTTCACTAAGCAGAAGGGTGCCGTTCTGGGCCTGCTCGAATTTGCCCGCGGCCCACTGGCTGGTCCCGGTAGAGCCGATACGCCGATAGCCGAAGAGCTCGGATTCCAGCCTGGATTCGGGCATCGTCGCGCAGTTGATAGCGACAAAGGGCTGATTGGCCCGGGGAGAGCGCTGGTGAATCAGTCGTGCTAAAACGTCCTTGCCGGTTCCGGAAGCGCCGGAAATCATGACTGTCACATCGGACCTGGCCACCCGACAGGCGAGGTCAGCTAGTCGCCGGACCTGAGGAGCTTCGGCAATAAACTTTGTTGAGGGCGGTCGTTCGTGACGAATATGCCTGGCGACCATGGCCAACAGGTCTCTGGGCTGAAACGGTTTAACAAGGTAATCGACTGCTCCCTGTTTTATCGCTAACACGGCCTTTTCCACCGAACCCGGGGCTGTCACCAGCACTACCGGACATTGGACCTGCCGCTGCCGAAGTGCCAGTAAAAGATCGTAGCCATTCATACCGCCCATCTGGATGTCGCTGATCACCAGACCAAAAAGATGGCGATCAAGCAGTTGCAGGGCGCGAAGGCCGGATGCGGCGACCTGTACCGGGTAACCCGCCAGTTTCAGGGAAGCCGATATGGCCGAGTCCAGGTTATTGTCATCCTCTACCACCAGTACCGGAAACGAGCTCGCCGGCGATGCCGATGCGTCGACGGTGGCTTCTTTCAGCAAAGCTTGAGATTTCATTTCCAATGTTTCCTGACTTTAAATCGCTTGATTAACGCAAATTGTCGAACGGCAGAGCGGTTGACGCTGCGGCCCTGACCGGTTGTTGACGCTGGTGGGCGGCGCAATTCAGGGGTGAAACTGGCACTTCAGGAAAAATTTCATGTCAATTTCGAACCACCGCGCTGGCTGGCAGTTGCCTCCTTGCGTCCGGTTTCTGTTGACGACTTTGCGCCAGTTAATCGCTCAGCGCCTTGATTCTGCGCAAAAGAACCCTGAACCTGTCATCCAGGTCTCGGAACACCCGGTCAAATACAGCAGGGTCAATTTTTCGAGACAACTTCTTGACGATTGATCGAGTACTTGCGCATTTTTTCCACAAGCGTGGTCCGTTGCAGATTCAGCAGTTTTGCAGCCTTGGCGACGACACCTTCCGAAAGATCCAGCGCCTTGACAATCATTTCGGTTTCGATGGTGGAAATATAATCCTTCAGGTCTATACCGTACAGGGACAACTGTCGACTGGCGAGTTCTACATCGACCGGGACCGGATTCCTGGCCTCGGCCCCCTCTGGAGCGTTGTCGACGATGAAACGGCGATATTTTTCCGGTAATTTATCCACCTGCACCGTTTGCCCGGGATAGAGGATAGCCAATCGCTCAACCACATTGGCCAGTTCCCTGATATTTCCCGGCCAGTCATAGCCACATAGAACTTTCATCGCCGCCGGACTGAATTTGAGATTGCTGTTACGGGTTGACCGGAAACGCTTCTGGGATTCTTCAATCAGCAGGGGTAAATCCTCAAGTCTCTGGCGCAGTGGCGGCAGGTCTATGGGGAAGACGTTGAGACGGTAGTACAGATCGGCACGAAACCTGCCCTCCTCCACCAGCTTTTCCAGGTTCTGGTGCGTCGCCGCAATAATGCGAACGTCTGCCTTGATCACCTTGTTACTGCCAACCCGTTCAAAGGTACGCTCCTGCAATACCCGAAGCATCTTGACCTGCATATGCAGGGGCATATCGCCAATTTCGTCAAGAAACAGGGTGCCTCGCTGGGCCATTTCAAAGCGACCCTGACGGGCGCTGATGGCACCGGTGAAGGCGCCCTTCTCGTGGCCAAACAATTCGGATTCAAGCAGATCTGCCGGTATGGCCCCGCAGTTGACCGGAACAAAGGGTGCATGGCGCCGGGACGAGTAGTAGTGGATGTTTCTCGCCACCACCTCCTTGCCGGTACCGGATTCTCCCAGAATCAGCACATTGACCTCACTGCCGGACACCTGCTGGATAAGGTTGCGTACATGGTTGATGCCCGGACCGCTTCCGGCCAGTCTTTGCAGCGGTTCATCCATTCCCTCCCGGCTTTCGGCGGCGTCGGAAAGATAACCCTTCGACCTGGCGTCAGTGATTGCCTGCATGACGCTGGGGTAATTCAGGGGCAGGGTCAGGGTTCCGTGAATGCGATTCTGGACAGTCATCGGTAGTTCGTCGGCGATAAGGTCAGTGCCGTAAAGGTATACCGGCAGTGCACAGCAGTTTAATTTCAGTTTGTCAATGACGGTCATGTTGATTTCGACGCCGTCCTGACTGGCGAAGACAGCAAGAACATCTCCGGGATTCAGACTCGATTGCAGAGGATCAGTGTCAGCGTCGATCAACACCACCCGCAGGTTCATGAATTCAAGTAGGTTTTTTATTCCAAGAGACCTCTCCGGGTCCTGATCCAGGACTAACAGGGTCTGAACGGTATCTAACATCGACGATTTCCCACTTTGCCCGCGGCGAAATTAAACCGGCAGAAACATTTTCTGGTTTTTTTTCTCAGTCCCTTCAACTCGGTTCCATGGTTTTGCGCACCTGTGCCACCATGGACGGCTTTCATTGTAGGTTGATCAGTCCGACTGTCAATAAATTGACTGCCGAAAAATAGAAATGAGTTCAGTATGTTATAGGACCTAGTTAACAAAAATGGGAGAAACCGGAGGTAACTGGCGGAGTTTCAGGCACTGGCAAGGAATGTGGACCTGGAGACTGAGCGCGTGTTCCAGCCCCTGGACTCACTCCGCCAGTTCCACGTATCTGGCCTGTGTAGTCAATTTTCGGCACGTCCGGCTGGAAGATACTGCGCGGGCCGTTGTCGTTGCATTGGTGTTAGGGCCCTGGTTGGTTCAATTCCGTTCAGCACCCGAGAAACCCTGGCCCAGTCACCACAGCGGCACTGGTGTTGCATGGCATTGGCTGTCATAAGCTGAAGCAGTGCGCTCAGACTCATGAGAGTCATCGTGGTCTGCAACCACGCCCTGTCTGACCCGTCCTCGTGATCCTAAAAGCCGTCGGAAAGACCGTCAGACAGGCACTTGTGCTGATTGCTCCGGTTGTTACATGGCGGGCTTTTTGTCGGTATTGGCGCCGGCAACCGTTTGATCCACCAACTGTTTGCAAATGTACCTATGAATCTATTCGAACTGCCGTAATAACACAGCAGTTGCGGTTCACTACTACACAGCTATTCAGCGGATAGACCAGGCTGGTTTAGAGATTTGAGCATAAACCTGCCTGTCAACTGCTGGCGGCTTGCACTTTCAGCTTGCTGTTGGCATTGACAGGCACTACCAGAAACGGGGCCTGCATGGCCTTTAGACTCTGCCCCGCGATCGGCGCCTGGATGGTCTGATCGACGATGCCTTCAGGGCCCGCCACCAGCCCATAAAGCACCGTCTGATCGCTTCGCATGCCGGTAATGGGAGCTAAAGCTGTTACCCGCTCCGCTTTTACTTGACCCGCCAGCAACAACCCCATGATGGCCACTATCACAACTAGAAACATTATTACCGGTTTGATGTGTGTCATTGTTTTTCTCGGTAGGTACAGACGAAATGGATCTGAGATTACCATCCATAAATCAATAATTGGCCCGATAGCTAATGGCTGCTTCGGCAAATGCAGCCTTTTCGACAGCTTTGCAATCCAGTGATATCTGAGCCGGTAAACGATATATGGCGATTGAATCGGCGCCATACAGTCCAGAAATACCGAGAGGACGTCTGTCATCCACCAGTAGCTGGCTTGGTACCCGATTCAGTACAGACCTGCATTCCATGTCCGGGTCTGTGAATCCCGTTGTATCAGCGTCGGCTATATCGGATGCCAACAATCCGGCACAGAGTAATTTGAGCATCAGGTCGCTGTCGTTAAAATTCCTGTCGCAATCAATAAAACTCATGAAACCTAAGGCTACCTTCAAGTCCCCCGTTCGAACTCTTTTTCAAGCCCTTGTCATGGACATGGCCAGACGCCAAAACCGCAGGTATCTGTTGTCACTCCTCGACCTCTGATTAAGCAATTTCCGTGCCATTTATATTTATGTTTATTTACAAGAAGTTACAAATTTATACTGGTTCTGATTCACCACGGGCGACAAAAAATTGTCGCCCTGAAAACAGGCGATATGGGCAGACGAAGCGATAATTTTACCCGTGACGGGAAGATTGTGAGCCAAAACTGCGTACTCGGCACACTTATTGCCGCCTGTTTGGCCAGTGAAGAATCCCCGGCAAATGTCGCCAAAATATTGACAATACCTAGTCGGAGAATTGACCGAGGCGGGCGAATTGCTAATGGCACAATTATCGTTCTCGCTATTGACGGGGTAGACAACCGGCACCATCAACAGGGAACGGCGTTTCAGCGAACCAAAAGTGCTCGTCAGGCAGCCAGGGAATTCGAGCGACAACAACTGAAATTGTAACGCCGGTAGAATTTGACATCCCGGCCCCCCGGGGGATCGACAAAGGCTAGCATCTTGCCCTACACAGCTATCCGTCGTTCCGTATCCGATATGGCAACGGCCGGAAGTGGTGGACCTGTAAGGCGCAGTGAAGGCTGTAATGGTCTCAATTCCGGGGATCTGGCAAAGGCCCGGTCTCTATTGAACGGCTTTGTACCATTTACCTGCGCATAAGAAGTATGAACCAGGGAGCCAAAGTGGAAATAGTCAACCGTCCGGAACATATCCGGCGAATACTGAATAAACTTCAAGACAGTCGCAGGCCACTTGTTATCCACGTGGCTTGCGGCCTGAAAACCAGGGAAATCGGCCAGAGTATTTTGCTGGACGCTGACCAGGACCTGATTCTGCTCGATGAACTGCTGCCTCTCGAAGCTAACAAAGCCCTTGGCCAAAACAAAACCATTTTTTGCGAGAGCCGAATCGGTTCTGTGCCCCTGCAATTTTCCAGTACTGTGACCGGAAAAAAAATCGTTGACGGTCTGCCTGCATACCGCGCTTCGACGCCAGAGTCGGTAGAATATATGCAGAACAGAGCTGAATACCGGGTCTATATCAGTGCTACTGGCAGGCCGCCGGTGCGAATGGTGACAGCTAGCGGAGAAGAATACGCCGGCCGGCTCGTCGATATTTCGGTCAGTGGTTTCGGCGTACTTTTGAACAGCCAGGTCAACCTGCCCCGGAACTCACTGATACCTGATATTCAGGTACAACTTGAAGACGGTGTTATTCTGGCCTGTGTCGCCAGAGTTCTGCATTTGCACGACAGACGAACGTTGGGCAAGACGTTTGCGGGTTTTGAAATTGTTGACCTTAGCAGTATCCAGACACGAATATTGCGCAATGCCATCGCGGCATTACAACGAAAAAATTTACAAATACGACCAGGACAGGACCTGTTGTGATTTGTATGTTGGCGAAACACATCAGACAAATGGACTGATTTCCAGCCCTGTACAATCAATAAAGGGGAAATGCGGATTAAACTCCGAAAGGTGAGCTCGCCAACCTCGGAGGTAGTAATTCAGACCTGCCCCGAATTCATTAAGTCCCCGACCGGTTCGGTAGGGTCACTTTTCCTCAAGGTTACCCGATGGCAGCAGATAAAAACCAAAGTGGCACAATCGCCATTGACGTGGCATCCATCAGGCGAATTCGAACCTGGCCCTGGCAATCACCATCTTTTATCCATGACTTTGGTCGATATCAATTAAATTCATGGATAACAGATGGTTGATGCGACCATTTCGGGTTAATTCGTCCAGAATACCGGTATCGTAACCCACCAGATTGAACACTGCCGTTAGCGGTTCGATGATGGATGCCAGGTGCATTTCCTGAACTTGCAAACGCAGGGACTCGGTTTCAGCTTCCATTGCCCTGAGCCTGCTGTTGAGATCATCGATGCGGGTTTGTGTCTCCTCAAATTTCTGGCGTTCTACCTTCAGCCTGCGATCAAGGCCCTCTCCGATAATGTCGACTCGACGCCGGATGACTTCCTTCATTTTGTCCATGTCCTCTCCGGTATTTACCACGTTCCTGATACTGCAAACCTGTAGGTTGATTTCCCGATGGAAGGCCTCGGCATCGCCGAGGTTTTCTTCATCGAAGAACCCCGAAATGCCCTCCTCCATACCCGCCAGTTTTGTTTTGAGCATGTCCAGAAAATGTTCGTTGCCTTCGCGGTCACGATTAATGCGGCTGGCTGCCTTGTTGAGCAGTTTTTCTATATTCTCCAGAATTTGTTTGATGTCCGGAACCTGATTGACGTTTCCTGGCCTGGCCCTAATTTCCTGAATGTCTGCAGTCACGTCTTCGAAGGCAGCCACCTGCTCCGGCAGGCCGGTCAAAACCGGCTTCAGAGTCGAAACAAGTGCCGATTCCCTACCAAGGTCATTTTGAGCTACGAACTTGCCAGGTTCAGATATATTTGAAATATTCGAACTCTTCAACGTGAAATGGTTTACCCGGGTCAGAAGATGGGTGACTTCGTCAATCATTTTCATCAGTTCGTCATTGCCGGATATAGTAGTCAGCGAAGTCCTGACAACATGTAGTTCACCACTGAAACTGTCCGGAAGATCAAGTTCATCGATCAGTTCCAAAAGCTTGCCTGCACCGGCGAGTTGATCTGCCAGTTCAGTCTCATTATCGCCGTCAGCCTGTAACGACAAATACTTAAACAATTGTTCTGGGCTGACTTTCAGTTCATCATCACTGATTGCCTGCTGACGTGGTGAATTCCTCGATTGGTCGAAAATAACATCCAGTCGTTTCGACCGGTCACGGGCGTAAATTGACAGCTCAATGGCGAGGCGCTGCAATAAAGGTTCGAAGCGGGAGATCTTTTTCTCCTTTCTTTTTTCCGACACTTCCTTCGCAAGGGTTCTTATGTCAACTTGCTCGACGGCGAAGCACTCGTCCGCGAGTTTTCGTGTGTTGAAAGCGGAAATTCCAGGGCTATCTGAATATCTCATCTCTAAACCTGCAGTTGGGCAACCAGACATATCGAAAAAGCAAAATATTCTGAATCAGCAAGAACCCTGAAGGCCTTTTCATAGGCATACTTTTGCCCGGTTCTCGAAAAGTTTTAATGCCGACCTGATTAGCTGCCGAAATTCGTCGGCACTTGCCCACAGCCGTTGATTTTCGGTTTGCATCACATCCTGATTTTTTCCTGGATTGGCACAGGCCGGATCCAGGTAACTGATATCTCAACCTCAACTGTTCCCATCGACAGATACAGGCAGCGATAGACACTGTGGGTATACAGGCGCCCTGGCGAAAAATGATGAATCAATTCGACAGCAATAAGACAACACAGAATCAGGAACCGACTATAACCCTCCGACAAACATACAAATATGAGGCATTGACCTCTATAACACAGTGTAGTTGGTATGATATTTGCCGACATTGTTGTTGGCCAATACTTAAAGCCAGGAATGCGAATTGTGTCACTTGATAACCGTCTAATTAACAACGAGCTTTTCTATGTCCTGACCGATTTCTTCTTTAGGGCCTGATAACACTATTGGGCTATCAGGCCCTAACAGCGACTGTGTTCTACATGATCTCTATATCAGCTTGATATTTTTGGCCACGGGATGTTGGCCAGCGGGTGTTGGCTCAGCAGGTCTCCGAGGCTTTACGTTTCTACCGTTTAACGTTTTGTGGGATGTCATGGCCAAACAGGCTCCGACTCGATAGCCCTGGTCAGGCCCTGGCCCAGTAAGTGTCCAGCAGGAAGCCACCGGTGCAACCAAGCGCCAACCACAGGCTCAGTCCGCGCTCCGGCACGGTGAGCAACTCCAGCGCCAACCCGGCAAGAACCATGGCCGATACCCTTGGCAATTTCACCTTGTGATGCACGGGAGCGGTTCGATCAAAGGCCCAAACACGATTAATCATGGGCGGTAGTGCGGTCATCAAAGCACCCAGCCATGCCAGGTGGAAGCTAATGGCAAATTGCCACAATGAGGTCAAACTGGCGATCGCAGCCAGAGCTAAATAGCCAAGGCTAAACAGTGTCTTCATCAATTATGAAAACCGTCACAAATTACCCTAGAGCTTAGATCATCAGGCTGAAACTGCCGACAGGGCTTTGTCGGGATTATCCAGTTCGATACAAAAGTTATTATTGAGGGAAACAAGTCTTTTGGCCAGGTAGGATGCCTGCCGGGAAAGGTATTCCAGTTCGGCCTGGGACCCCAGATGGCCGCTGAATGGAGGCATAGTATAGGAGGATACTGCCAGGCGGTTTTGGGGGAAATTCACCCGATAGCGATCATTGCGCCATCGAAGTATATGAACGATTTGTCGATAGAGAATCAGTTTGGTAATGAGGCTGATGGATCGGTGGTCATCCAGTGCGCCCAGCTTGCCAAAATCGGTACTGAACACCACGGTTTCTCGTGCCCGTTCGGGAACTCTTACCGATGCAGTGCGATAGCCCCCGGTAATGACCGCAATCTCGCCAAATACCTCACCGGGAATCAGGACGCCCAGAGATGCCTCGGAACCATCCCCGGCACAGGCTTCAAGTTCGCCTCGCATCAGAAAAAAGATGTATTGATCCTTGTCGCCGCGTCGAAAGAGATATTCGCCCGGTTGCAAATAAATAAACCTGGAAAGCTTGATCAGCGCCTGGAACTGCATGTCATCGTGACGCCGAATCTCTTTGAAATAATGCAGGGCCGCGAGTTTCCTCTCGAGCTCGACATCCTCCAGAGCAACGGCATTTTCAATACGCATAGTAGATCCCTGCTGGCGGTTAATACATTTTTATACTGCGTGGGCTGGTTGGAATTGCTGCTGAACGATCCATAACTTCAATCGACAGGGAATTGATTCTGCCCCCCCTCGAAAAATTATGCTACCGGCAATCTGTGATGCAACCCACATATGCTGCAAGAAGTTGCCATTGATAACAAACGGCTCTTGAAGCCTTTGCTGTTTACCCGTAGAGATCACAACTAAAAGTGCTCACCAGTAAATGGGAGCCCTAAACTGAAAAGGTCGTAAGTAAAATGTCTTGTATTCAGGGAGCGGAGTCGACCTGACTCCTGTCTTTCTCAGAACCTGCCTGTATGTCCCGCAATGCAATCGCGCTGAAATTAACGCCGGCGCACTCGTCCCCGCCGATAATCCCGAAATGAGCCACCGTGGCTTTCAGTTGCCGGAATCGGACGGGGGCCTGTCCCTGCCTTGATCATCCCGATTGTCCGACTCGGGCAAAAACAGCACGTCATCCACTTCTTTCACGGTTGCCGTCCTCGGTTCACCGCCCCCGAGAATAATGCCGATCCAGCGAGTCTTGTCATCACTTTCGAGGGCTATTTTGACCATGATGGTCAGAGGTATGGACAGCAACATGCCCACCGGACCCAGCACCCAGCCCCAGAATACCAGTGACAGAAATACCACCAGCGGTGACAGGTTCAGGCCCTTGCCCATCATTCTTGGTTCCAGGATATTACCCACCAGAATGTTGATCACCAGGTAACCCACGAGCGTCATCCCTGAACTGAATACGCCCAGTTGAATCAGTGCCAGCAAAACCGCCGGCACTGCCGCCAGAATAGAACCGACGGTCGGTACAAAATTCAGCAGGAAGGCCAGCAGTCCCCACATTACGGGAAAATCGACACCGGAAATCCACAGCCAGGTCATCACCAGAAAACCAGTGAGCAGACTCAGCAGGCTCTTGATAGCCAGGTATTGGTTGACGCTGCCGGTAAAGCGCTGGATCGCCTCCATAGTGACCATGGACCTGCCCCGGGCCCTGGTCAGTTTTTCACTGAAGCCGACCTCCTCCGCCAGGATGAAGACCACCGTCAGCAGAATCAGGAAAGCGTTGGTCATGACATTGCCCAGGGAAGCCAGGGTATTGCCCGCCACCTGTAACACGGCGCCGGGATCAAAACTCGATTTTATTTGCGCCAGGTCGAGGCTGATGCCCCGGTTTGCCAGCCAGCTGAGCACACCGGCGAGCATACCCTGCAGCCGCGCCTGGTACTGGGGAATATCATGGCGAAAATCGTTGATAGAAGCCCCGACGATAACTCCCATGATTACCCCCACCAGGACAACACCACTGATGATTATCAGGATAGACAGGATGCCCGGCACTCCCCTGGCCTTCAGCCACACCAACGGAGGCGAGCAAATCAGGGCTATAAAAACCGATAACATAAAGGGCACCAGCAGCGCTTCCGACAGTTTCATGCCGGCAATCACGACCACAAAAGCAGCGGTCGCGATCAAAACTCGAACTAGGCCGGAATCATTGCTTGCCATGATTATTTTCCTTTGCTGGGTTGTCGATATCAGTGTGATTTGCGATCTACGCTACTGGCGATCGTGCCGCGTACCGGCCTGATTCAGTTCAATTGCCTTTAGTTCAGTCAGTATTTGACGCAGCTGTGCCAGTCCTTCCGCCGTAAATAACCTGCCCGAGCCGCCGAGATAATGAACTTCAGCAATTTCCCTGCATCTTTTCTGCAGCTTCTCCAGTTCCGGATCATGCCTGATGGGTACGCCGATGAACACGTCCCAGTCGGCCTCTGTCGCCTCGCCGTCCACCACCAGTTGCAGCAGTGCAATGACATTGACCCTCTCGACGCGGTACACAGGCGTGCCCACCTTGATAAAAACCAACAGCACCACGACGATAAAAATAAAAGTCAGGCTGGCTACCAGCAGGAATTCAATCATGGTTTCTAGACCAGAAGAGCCAGCAGCAGAGGCAGGGTGACAAAGGAAATCAGTGTCGAGATCACCACAACGCCGGCCACCAGACCGGCGTCCCGATCATATTTCAGGGCAAACAGGTAATTGAAAACCGCCGAGGGCATGGCCGACATCAGAATAGCCACTTTTGCCGGCATACCCTGGGCGCCCAGCAGGAAAACTGCAGCCAGGCCGACAAGGGTGCCCCCAACCACGCGCAGGCTTCCCAACAGGAATCCCAGCCGCAAGTCCCCGGCCTGCAGCCCGGACAGGGAATAGCCCAGTGTCAGCAACATCAGTGGAATGGTCATATCCCCCAGCAAGCCGGTGGTGGCGGCAATCCAGTCAGGTAATCTGACCCCGGTACCGATCAGCGCCAGTGCTACCATCGCCGACCAGATAATTGGCTGCCCGACGACACGACGCAACCGTTTTGCCAGGTCGGTTTCACGACTCAAAAGGATATCCCCGGAAAGGAACTGCAACATCGACACAAAGAAGAACACCATCAGTGCCAGCGCCAGGCCCTGTTCACCAAAGGCAAAAAAGCAGAGAGACAGCCCCATATTGCCGCAATTGGGAAACACCACCGCTGGCAACATGGACCTTTGCCGTTGACCCAGCGATCTAATAGTCACAGCACCCAGCAACAGATTGCCAACCAGGATAACTCCGCTGAGCAGGGACATTTCACCGAGCATGCCAACGGGCAAGCGGGTACCGTTTATTACGGAGATAATCAGGCAGGGGGCGCCGATATAACTGATCAGTCGGGTGATAAACTGCAGTTGGAATTCCGCCGCACCCTTGTCCCGAATCCTGCCCCAGAAATAACCCAGGGACGCAATGGCGAGAACCGGAGCGATAATATTGATCAGGGTTACCAACATTTTATCCAAACTGTCTATACTCGTTCAGAGCGCACTTCTTCTGCAATGAACAACTTTACCGGAACCACCGAAGCGCAACGACCAAAATCAACAACAAGCGTTCCATTCGGAACAAAAACGGGTCTTTTGTTTCTAATTGCAATAGGGTCAGGTTCGGGGCAGGTGGTGATATAAGACAATGAAAACTTCAGTCGGGTGGTACAGAGCGGTTGCTCTGGTTACCGGGTTTAGCGTGGTGCCATTGACGATGGCGATTTCGGAACCGGAACCTGATGCGGACAGTGCTGCATCCATTCAGGTTGAAGCCGCATCACCCTCGCCGCCGCCAACCGATGCCAACGGCGTAATCGGGGCAGAAATCTTGAGTCAGGAAACAGGCGCGCCCCCCAGCCAAGCCACCATTGACCGTTATCTGACCATGATCGATCAACTGGAAGCAGAGGGCGATTCCTACGATATGAAGCTGGCGGAGACTGTCTACGGACTGGGCCGGGTTCTGCAACAAACCGGCCAGCACAATGCGGCGATCCCCGCCTTCAGAAGAGCACTACAGATAACCCGGGTCAATGACGGACTGTACAGTCCCAGCCAGGAACCCATGATCAGGGGTATGATTGAAAGTCAGAAAGCCAGCAAGTTGTACGAGGAGGCTGCCGACCAGTACCAACACCTGTTCTGGATCAAGGCCCGGGCCTACGGAGAAACCGATCCGCGACTGATTCCGTTGCTGGATGAAGTCAGCCGGTGGCACCTCCATGTTTACAGTTCAGAGCCAGACCGTTCCAAACTGCAGCACCTGGTGGAATCCCAGAGTCTGACTGCCAGCGCCATCAATCTGGTTGCGGCCAGCAGTGGCCCATTTTCTCTGGGATTAATTCCGTTGCTCAGAAATGTTGTCCGTTCAAGCTTCTACCTGGCCAGATACCAGCAGGATTATCCAGATACAGCCCCGGAGCCTGCGGAATTTACGGTGAGCCGTGTTTCCCGGGTGTCGGACCCCTTCCCTTCCCGGGAACAGAGTCTGATGGGCCACAGCTATAGCAATGGCCGCGAGGCCTACGAGAAAATTATCGAGATCCTGCACAACAATCCTGAGGCCAGTAACCGGGAAAAAGCCGTCGCCTTTGCCGAACTGGGCGACTGGTATCTGATCTTTGGTCGCCGGAGCTCGGCCTGGACAGCCTATGGTGAAGCCTACAGATTGTTGACACTGGAGGCCAATTACAAAGAGTTGGTCAACGAGCTGTTTGGCACGCCTCGATTGCTGCCACTGATCCTTGACGACCGGGAAAATTCGGCCCCCGAAACTTTCGTTCGGGTTGAACTGGATGTAGCACCCAGCGGTGTGGCCCGGAATATCAGGGTCCTGGAAACCTATCCGGAAGATTCGGAAAAACTGGCAAACACCGCCAAAAGAATGTTAAGAGATGCGAGGTTCAGGCCGATCCTCATCGATGGCGAACCGGCTACAGCCACCGCGATGCAATTCAAACTACTCATTGCCGAGGGGTGACATCAGTGAAAACCGGATACTGGGTACTCCTCCTGCCGCTAGCATTACTGATTGGTTGCCAGACGCCACCGCCCGCCAGCTCCAGCCAGTCTCAACCGCAAATGCCGTCACCACCCACAAGTGGTGGACCGCCTGCAACCGCTTCTTCGATGCCTTCGATGCCTTCGATGCCGGGAACACCGAGCAATTCGCCCAGTTCCAGCAGTTCCTCCAGCTCCAGCAGTTCCAGCAGTTCCTCCAGTTCCAGCACGTCCTCCACCAGCAGCGGTAGCGCCGGTGGCCTGCCATCGATTCCCTCGCCGTCGTCGACAATTCCTGGCGCCAGTGGCGCCGAGAGCGGGTCGGAAAGTGCCGACATGGGTACCGACAGCGCCAGCGGCACGGAATCCGGCTCGACCGTCGGGCAAAATTCCACCCCGGGAATGGAGAATTTCCCGGGTGGTGGAGCGGGCGGGAACCAGGGTCAAGGTGAGTCTGCAGACATGGGCAGTTCCGGTGATGGCGGCGCTGAGAGCGAGGGCGGCGGCTACGGCCAATCAGGATCTGGAGGCGACCAGCCAATGACCGGTGCGGAAGCGGTCGGTGTCCTCGATGAGCAGCTCGATGCCTCCCTGGCGGTATTTGACGGCATGATTCTCGGCGAACGGGGCACAGCAGCGGGTATTGAAAACAGCAATACCTCCGACGATCCCGGCAGTGCCGGTTCGAATGATGAACCCCTGTTTGAAGAGGGCGAACTTGGCGGTGGTAGTGGCGGCACGGCTGTGCCCGGGATGCCTTCCGGCGCTGGCGGGATTGAAGCCGGTGACGGCAGCGTTGTCGATGGCGACAGCAACGGCAATCGGACTGAAGGAGATGCCAGCGGACCGGCTGTAGAAACTGCCAGGGCCGACGGTGGTGTACCGGCGGATATTGCCAGCGGCGCCGATGACGATATCGTTGCCCGGCAGATTCGAGAGGCGGCAATGAAAGAAAAGGATCCGGTCCTGCGGGAGAAACTCTGGGATGAGTACCGCAAGTACAAAAATCAGCAATGAGTTACCGTATGAACTACAAGTGCACAATCTGGTTGTTGACACTGCTCCTGGCTCTGACCGGGTGCGGTGGCACAACCGTGAAAAGTACAAAATTTACCCAGCTAGAACAGCAGACCGCGGAAATACCCGAAGCCCAGTTGCTCGATCTGGGTGTTCTCGGTTTTGACCCGGGCCTGGATGACATTGAAGATGATGACAGTATCCTTCCGGAAATCCGCAACGCCGAGGCCCGGTTTTTCGCTGATCAGCTGGCGGATACCATCCAGAGCAGTGGTGCCTGGGGCGCGGTACGGGTTATTCCGGCAGCCGATACCATTGTCGATGTCTACGTCAAAGGCAAAATCCTGCACTCCGATGGTGAAAATCTGGTGCTGGCAATCCACGCCTATGACACCAGCGGCATCACCTGGCTGCGCAAGGAGTACGACGACCGGGCCAGCCGTTATGCCTATGACCGCCGCCGCAAGATCAAGGATGATCCATTTCAGGGATTGTTCAATCGCATCGCCAATGACCTGATTCGAGAGCGGCAAAACCTGGAAGGCGATCGGGCCGAGACCCTGCGGGCAATCTCTGAACTGCGCTTTGCCCGGCTATTCGCCCCGGACGCCTACAGCGATTACCTTCGCGAAAACCGCAAGGGTGTACTGGAGATCAGTAGGTTACCCGCCGAAAACGACCCCCTGCTGACACGAATCCGACGCATTCGGGAACGGGATTATCTCTATATCGATACCCTACAGGAGTATTACCACGCCTTTTCCCGCCGCATGGAGACACCCTACCAGAACTGGCGCGCCGAGAGTTACAGTGAGGTTATCGCTGCCCGGGAACTGAAACAGCAATCCACACAGCGTCTGGTGGGTGGTATCGCGGCCGTGGTCGGCGGTATCGCCGCTGCCACCTCCAGCAACGCCGCGTCACGCACAGGGGGCTACGTGGCGGCAACGGGAGGCGGCATGCTGATCAAGAGCGCCCTGGAAAAAAAGGCTGAAGCCCAGTTGCACATTGAAACCCTGGTCGAGTTGGGTCAGTCTCTGGAAGCCGAGATTGAACCACAGGTGATTGAGCTGGAAGACCGCACCATTACCCTTACCGGCAATGCCGAAGCCCAGTACCAGCAATGGAAAGCCATTCTGCAGGAAATTTACGCCGCCGAGCGGGGTGACATCTGATGCCCCGCTACCACGCCATGCGGGCTAGAACCGGTGGGCGTAGAATTGTCCCGGCCAGTGCCGGCAAGCAAGATCCATGGCATTACTGGTAAAGTCCCCGGTCTCGGCAGAGTCCATTGACAGACAAACATACCTTTTCGCTGAATGAGGCGATTTCTGGGCAGGTCGTACCCGCTGAAAGGCCGCTTGCAGTTGAGATATTGGCAGTATGGTTGCAGATAAAAACGATTTCGAAACGATCCGGCCCGCCGAAATATCCCTGACAACACCGCCATTAGCCGAGAGCAGCGCCTCGGCTAATGGCCGCGGGCCCGATCGCTGGCTGATCACGGCATTGATCGTAGCGGTGTTACTGGCACTGGTGGTGATCTTTGTGTTGCCGGAACTGGTGCGAAAACCCGAACCGGAAATCGGCAGTCTCAACCCGCCGGTGGAAACTGCCACTCCGCTGAAGGAATCGCCGTTTCAGGAGGCACAGTTGGCGGAGGCCCGCCAGGAAGCTCAGAAAATTCTGGCACGGATTCTGGAAAAGAAAACCTATCTGGAATCCCGGCAGGTCGGTCTCTGGGCCAACGATGCCTTTGCCGGTGCACTGGCACAGGCTGAAAGTGGTGACAACCTCTACCGGGATCGGCAATTCACTCAGGCACTCGACAGCTATCGCAATGCCGAGCAAGCCATGCTGGCCCTGGAACAGGATTTGCCCGCCCTGATTCAACAGACCCTGGAGCAGGGATTTGCCGCCATTGATGCCGGCCAAACGCAACAGGCCGTCGACAGTTTTGCCCTGGCCCTGGCCATGGCACCGAATAACGCCGAGGCCCTGAAGGGCTCGGCCAGGGCAGAGTCCCTGCCCCGGGTTCTGGCGCTACTGGACCGCGCCAGGCAGGCTGAACAGACGGGAGACCTTGACGCTGCCCGGGACCATTACCAGTCGGCCCTGGTCCTGGACGCCGAGCACAAGAGGGCCCTGCAAGGTGCCCGGGAAATCGATATAAAAATTGCCGCCAGGGAATTCAACAGAGCCATGAGCCGGGGCTTCAGTGCCCTGGAAGCCAACGATCACGAGCAGGCTTTAAGGGCCTTTGAATCCGCCCTGTCCCTGCAACCGGAAAGCAGTGCCGCGCAGTCGGCCCTGACGCAGGCACGCAACCGCCGGGCGCAGGCAACGGTGCAGTCCCTGCTGCAACAGGGGGCTGACCAGGAACGTCGTGAAGCCTGGCCGCAGGCGGTGACCAGCTATCAGCAGGTGGTGGACCGGGACAACTCGGTGATAGCCGCCCGGGTCGGACTGATCCGGGCTCGGGCCAGGGCGTCCCTGAACGACAGTCTGGAACATCTACTCGGGGACCCCGGCCGCCTGTCCAGCACTGCTGTTTACCGGCATGCACGGCAGGTGCTGGCCGATGCCACGGCTATTACCGATGCGGGCCCGACGTTGAAATCACAGATATCGCAACTGCAAAAAGCCCTGGAAATGGCGCTAATCCCGGTAACTGTCACCCTCGCCTCCGATGAAAAAACCAGCGTCACGCTCTTCAAGATCGGCGCCCTGGGCAGCTTCAGCCAGCGAACGCTGGATCTGAAACCCGGAAGCTACGTGGTCACTGGCAGCCGGCCTGGCTACAGGGATGTCAGGGTGGAGTTTGAAGTGGTTGCCGGTACCACTCCCGAACCGGTGGTGGTGGTCTGCAAGGAGCCGGTGTAATGGACCAGGACCGACGGGACCAAAACCGACGGGTTCAGGCCCCTGCCGGGGGCGAAATCAGCCCCATCGCTTTCGAGCCCCTGGCTCCCGAAGGGCGCCCGACAAAAGTGCGACTGCGGCCGGCCCTTATGGTGCTGGCATTCCTGCTCGCAGTCGCCGGCGCCGTTCTCTGGTACCTGCTCACCGCCAGAGCCCTGGTGGTGACCACAGAGCCCACCGAGGCCAGGATCGACCTGGGTGGCGCACTGACCTTTCGCCTGGCGGATCATTACCTGTTACGTCCGGGCCAGTACACCATTGAAGCCGTCGCCCCCGGCTATGCAAACTACAGCAGGGTGGTCACCGTTACCAGCGCCGATAACCAGCAGGTCCATCTGCAGCTGGAAAAACTTCCGGGTCACCTGCAGATAAGTGCCGTGGCGACCGCGACCGCGGGAGCCGATGCCGGGTCAGATATTGCCGGGAATCCGGCGGGCGCGGATTCGCCGGCCGCCGCCGCAACAGAGCCAGGCCCGGCGAATGCCACTCCGGAAAACGTCGATATAGAAGCCGAGATTTTCCTCGATGGCGCCGTAGTCGGGAAAACACCGGCGACCCTGGACAATCTCGCCCCCGGCAAGCACCTGATGCGGTTGCGGGCGCCCCGCTATTTTGCCGAAAGCCGGGAGATCGAGATTGAGGGCCTGGACCGGACCCAGAATCTGACCCTGAGCCTGAAACCGGCCTGGGGTTTTCTGCAACTGGCTTCCGAGCCGTCCGGTGCCGAGGTACTGGTGGGCAATCGACTCCAGGGGCGAACACCCCTGGTGGCGGAAGTGCTGGAGAGCGGTGAAGAGGTTCTGGTCAGGTTGCCCGGTTACAAACCCTGGCAGCAGTACCATGCCATAGAAGCGGGTCAGACCCAGAGCCTGGCGCCAATTGCTCTCGAGCCGGTCGATGGCACGGTTCGGGTGAATACCGCTCCCGCCGGCGCCACCCTGACTGTCGACAACCAGTTTCGAGGCCAGACACCGGTGACCCTGGCACTGAAACCGGGTATGGACCACGACTTCCGTTTTTTTCTGGACGGCTATCGGCGCGCCAGCCGCAGCCTCAGTGTGAAGCCCGGCAGCGAACAGGATTTGCAGGTCGACCTGACCCCGGAACTGGGTTCCCTGCGCATCACCACCAGGCCAGCTGATGCCCAGCTGTTCATCGACGGCAAGCTCCGGGGAGTCGGCGGCGACACCCTGCGACTGCCGGCCCGGGCCCATCGCCTCGAGGTCCGTAAGGAGGGCTACGCCACGGTATCCCGCCTGATTACTCCCAGACCTGACCTGGACCAGGTGCTGCAGATCAGCCTGCTGACCGAGGCCCAGGCGAAAACAGCCAGTCTGCCAGAGCAAATCAGAACCACAACGGGGCAGACCCTGAAGCTGTTCAAGCCCGGGCAGGTGTTTGCCATGGGCTCTTCCCGGCGGGAACAGGGACGCCGGGCCAACGAGGTTCAGCGAAAGGTACAGTTAACCCGGCCGTTTTACCTGGCGACCACCGAGGTCAGCAATCTGGCCTTCAAAAAATTCAAATCGTCCCACACGTCGAGTCACGCCAGCGGCATAACCCTGGACTTGCCCAACCAGCCAGTGGTTCGCGTCACCTGGAACGACGCCGCCCGCTTCTGTAACTGGCTCAGCCAGCAGGAAGGTCTGGACCTGTTTTACAACCTTGACGGCGGCCGGGTCACAGGCGACAACCCGGCAGCCACCGGCTACCGACTGCCAACCGAGGCCGAGTGGGCCTGGGCAGCTCGGGTCGACCAGAATGGCGCTCTGCTCAAATACCCCTGGGGCGGCGGCCTGCCACCACCGGCTAAGGCGGGAAACTACGCCGATATCAGTGCCGCCAGGATCATCGGTCGCACGGTCAAGGACTACAAGGACGGCTTTGCCGTCTCGGCGCCGGTGGCGAGCTTTAATGCCAATGGCAAGGGCCTGTATGACATGGGTGGCAACGTGGCGGAATGGGTCAACGACTTCTACGGTATTGAACCGAATATTGCCGGCGACACCCCGACGAATCCCCTGGGACCCGAGGCCGGGGAGTTTCACGTGATTCGGGACGCCAGCTGGCGCCACGGCTCCCTGACTGAACTGCGGCTGTCATTTCGGGACTACGGCACCGAGGCCCGGGACGATGTCGGCTTTCGCCTCGCCCGTTATGCGCTGCCCCCCGACCAGGACCCGGTTGATGGTTAATGTCGCTTTGCTGGTTTTCGCCCGGCTGACTATCACAGCGGGCTCTTGCGGGTTGACTGCCCGGGTCAAATCATGAAGCGCTCGAGTCTAAAAATTCCGTTTCTATGGTCTCTGCCGGTGGCTGTCCTTTTACTATCGCTGGCTGGCGTTTGTTCCGCCGCGGGGGAAGAGCAGGCCGATGCCGGAGGCAGTGACCAGGTCACCGAGACACCGATGCCGGAGTCGGCGAAGCAAACAGCAGACTCCCTGCCCGGGGCAACACCCGAAGCGGAGCCGAAGCAGGATAACGCCCCGGTTGCCGATCCGGCCTTTGTGCCCAGCGAGGAAATTTCCGAAGACCTGTCGGTACCGTTTCCGGTGGACATCTGAACCATGGAAATCAGCACCGGCTGCGCCGCTGTAATCCGGTAAACTTGCCAATTGACTGCGACAGGACATGCCATGGCTGCCAATAAGAATCAGGAGTTTCTCTTTCAGGTATTTGCCCTGATCATCGCGATCATCGTGGTGCATACGGTCTATGTCACCCTGATCAGGCCCAATGCCTATGCCCTGATCGAGACCCAGATCGCCCGGGAGGCGGCAGGAGAACCCTACGTCACCGAGCGTTCCCTGTACGTGGTGGTCAAGGACTATGAACAGGAGTCCTGTTTTATCCTGGGACTCTGGGCGATGGCCATCATGGGCTACAAGGCACGGCGCAGTATTCACGAGAGAAAGTTGCTGCAACAGTCCATTATCAGTGTCGCCGAAGGCACGCGCATCCTGCCCGAGGACGCGCGGCAGCTGGCCCGACCGATCCAGGCCCTGCCGGGAGAACAGCAGGACTACCTGGTGGCCCGGGCACTGACCGCGGCACTGCAGCGGTTCAGCGCCACGCGCAATATCCAGGACGTGTCCAGCGCTGTCAGCGAAGTCTGCGACACCGAGAATGATCGCCTGGATTCCGAGCTGTCCATGGTCCGCTATATTGCCTGGGCCATTCCCTCCATTGGCTTCATCGGCACCGTGCGCGGCATCGGCGAGGCCCTGGGCCAGGCTTACAAGGCCGTACAGGGCGATATTGCCGGGGTCACCGCCAGCCTCGGTGTCGCCTTCAACTCCACCTTTATTGCCCTGGTGATCAGCATTCTGGTGATGTTTCTCCTGCACCAGTTGCAGTTGCTGCAGGAACGCCTGGTGTTGGACACCCATGGCTATTGTGACCGCAACCTGCTGCGGCATCTGAAATCGGATTAGGGCCTGGCCTCAATGAAACCTATGAGACTGTATCGATGAGCAAAGCCCTGACGGCGCATCCGGACCTCGTCGCCATCGAGTTGGTGGACAGCGGTATTCGCTTCCGCAGCTACGGTGGCGGACCAGAATCCGACCGCCAGGCCCAGCCGGATTCCGGGCCTGCTGACATCGTCGGCCTGGCCCTGCTCACCCCTGAAGGCGTGATCACCGGCGAGGCGGCCCGCCGCCGTGCCTGGCTCGAACCCCAGCGCAGTTTCGACCAGTACTGGCACCAGCTCAACCTCTCTCCCCTGCCCGCCAGCAGCCGCCACGCCAGGCACCATGCCGACCTGGCCTTTGCCCAGCTTGACGCCATCCACCGGGCCGCCGGTCAGCCACAAAAAGTGGTGTTTGCGGTGCCTGGGAGTTTCTCCAGGGAACAACTGTCGATCCTGCTGGGGCTGGCCAATGCCCTGCCCTTTACCACCGCCGGCCTGGTGGACAGCGCCGTTGCCGCCGTCAGTCAGGTCGTCATACCGGGCGCGGGCTCCGGGACAGCCAGGCGCAGGATTCGACACCTGGACATCCAGTTACATCAGTGCCTGATTACCAGCCTGGAAGTATCGGACCAGGTGGAGCGCCAGGCTGTGGCGCCGGTCTCGGGTGCCGGTCTCAGGCATTTTCATGACACCTGGTCTCAGTACATCGCCAACCTGTTTATTCAGGAGTACCGCTACGACCCCCTGCACACGGCGGAGGGCGAGCAACAGCTGCGCGACAACCTGCCGCGCTGGCTGATGCAATTGGCCGGGTCTCCGGAAGTCCAGATTGAACTGACCACGGCCAGGGGCAATTTCCAGTTGAAATTGCGGCGAAATGACCTGCTCGCAGCTACGGCAGCCAGGACCGCCTCCCTGACCCGGGCCCTGGCTGATTGCGGCAAGGCCGACGCCGTTTTCCTCAGTCATCGACTGGCGGCGCTGCCGGAAATGGCGGCGATGCTCGGAGGCGTGCCGCTGCCGGCGGACGCCTGCCTGAATGCATGCCTGTCCCGCCTCGATGAAATCTGCCCGACCACTGAGGCCATTCAATTTGTCACCCGGTTGTCGGCAAAGCCTGGGCCGGGTGTCAGCACCGGGCTGTCCAGGTCGCCGTCAACGGCACTGAAAAGCTCCGGCGAGAACCGGTCTGAACCGCCGACCCATCTGCTTTGCGGCCATCGGGCATGGCCGCTGGCGACCGGGCTGGGCCTGCGGCTGGTGAATGGCGAACTGCAGGTGTCCGGAGACCTGACGGCGCCGGTGACCCTGCGCCGGTCCGGTGGCGTCCTGCGCCTGTTAGGCGACGACCCCAGGATCGCCGCCGACAGGCCCGACGCCCTGAGCAGCGGCGATCACATCCGCTATGGCGACCAGGTGCTAATCCTGATCCGGGAACAGGCGCCCCACCGGGACCGGACCCCAGGAGAACCGGAGCGCGACTGAATGGCCAGGGTCAAGCGCCGCGTCAATCCATTTAACCTGTCGTTTCTCGACATCATGGCCTGCGGATTCGGTGCCGTGACCCTGCTGTTTCTTTTACTCAAGCACGATGTCACTACCGTCCAGACCGCCGATCCCAACCTGAAGGCGGAAGTCAGTCTGCTCCAGGAGGATATTCGAGTCGGCGAGGAAGACCTTGTCAGTCTGCGCAACAGCCTGGCGCAAATGGAGAAGGACATCGTCCAGGCCCAGGGTCTGTCGTCCCGGGTCGTTGAACGCATCGACCAGACGCAACGGGAATTGAGCCTGCAGGTGGACCCGAAGGATGAGATCGCCCAGTTGCGCCGGCAGGTGGAACAATTGCAGCGGGAAACCGCCGACCTGGAGCAACAGGGCCGGGACCAGGATGTCCGACGCTTTATCGGCGAGGGCGATCGGCAGTACCTCACCGGCCTGAAACTCGGAGGCAGGCGGATATTGATCCTGCTGGACGCCTCCGCCAGCATGCTTGCCGAGGACATCATTAATGTCATTCGCCGGCGCAACATGAGCGACGACGTCAAGCGCAATGCGCCCAAGTGGCAGCGGGCGCTGCGCACAGTCGAGTGGCTGGTGGCGCAATTGCCGCCCCAGAGCACCTTCCAGCTCTACACTTTCAACACCCGGGCCAGGGCCAGTATCACCAACAGCGAAGGGGAGTGGCAGGATACCGCCGACGCAACCCGTCTCGACGAGGCGGTCAATGGCATGAAAGCCGTGATTCCCGACGGCGGCACCAGTTTGCTCAACGCCTTTACGGCGATCAAGGGCTTCAGCCAGTTGCCGGACAATATCTTCCTGATCACCGACGGCCTGCCGACACAGGGCAAGTCCCGCCCGGGAAAAAACACCGTATCCGGTAAAAGCCGGGCCAACCTGTTCGAGGAGGCGGTGAAGGTTCTGCCCCGGGTGCCGGTCAATGTCATCCTGTTTCCCATGGAGGGCGATCCGGCGGCGGCGGCCCTGTACTGGCAACTGGGCCTGGCCAGCGGCGGCTCCTTTCTCAGCCCGTCAAAGGACTGGCCATGAAAAAACGCAATCGCATGATTCAGGAAGTCAGCATTTCGTTTCTGGATGTCATCAGTTGCGGCTTCGGCGCCATCGTCCTGCTGCTGCTGATTGCCAAAACCGCCGAGACCACCAGCTTCGAGCAGGGGGAGGACCTGAGCGGCAGTGTCCGGCAGTTGCAACAGCAGCTGTTCACGATTCGCGGTGAAAGTCAGGTACTGAACCGGGAACTGCGTTCCCGGGAGGAACAGCTTTCGGATATTCGACTGCGCATTGCCCGGCTTCGGGAACAACTGGCCAGTCTGGAAAAACAGCGGGACGATATCGCCCAGGTGGATACCACCGAGCGGGATGAACTGACCCTGGCGCTGCAGGTACTAACAGAGGAGATGGAAAGGCTGCTGGGCCGGAATTTTCGCAAGGAGACCAGCCTGATTGGCGGCATCCCGGTGGACAGCGAGTACATCATTTTTATTGTCGACACCTCCGGCAGCATGTTCAACTATGCCTGGCCCAAGGTCCGCCGGGAAATGATCAACATTCTGGATATCTACCCCGAAGTCAAGGGCATACAGATTATGAACGACATGGGCGACTACATGTTCTCCAGCTACCGTCGAAAATGGATTCCGGATTCGCCAGCCCGGCGCCAGGCCATTGTTCAGCGACTGGCCACCTGGACGCCTTTCAGCAATTCCAGCCCGGTCGAGGGGATTGAGGCGGCAATACGCGCCTATTACGCCCCGGACCAGAAGATCAGCCTCTACGTTTTTGGCGATGACTTCACCGGCCGCTCCATTCGCGAGGTGCTGGACACCGTTGACAGGATCAATCGCGAGCGAAGGGAGGGCGAACGGCTGGTGCGGATTCACACGGTGGGCTTTCCGGTACACTTTCTGGTCCCCGGGGGGCGAATGCAAACCGCCACGCGATTTGCCGCCCTGATGCGGGAACTGAGTTACCGCAATGGTGGAACCTTTGTCGGTCTCAACAGCCTTAATTAGGGGGTCGACCATGCCATTAACCATAACAGCATCACAACACATCGCTACCCGGGGGCTCATCCTGCTGCTGGCGATGTTGTTATTCGCCGGCTGCTCCACCAATGTGGAAGTCAAGGGCACTATTCCCGTCGCCCTGAGCCACCGTCTGCCCCTCCATGCCGGCCTGGTGCTTGACCCGGCATTGCGCAGCTACACCTATACCCGGGAGAAAGGCAAGAAAGTTTCTTTTGACATTGGCAAGGCCCAGACCGGCATGTTCAGTTCGGTGGGCGGCAGCATGTTTGATCAGGTCACCATCCTGGAACAACTGCCGAAGCCGGGCGGTGACGTCGATTTACTGCTCTATCCCAGCGTCGAGGAAATACAGCTGGCCACCCCCTTTGAAACCCGGCTCAAGGTCTATGAAGTCTGGATCAAATATAACCTCAGGGTCTTTTCCGGTGATGGTGAGCCACTGTCCGACTGGATCATGTCCGCCTATGGCAAGACACCCTCGCGGTTTATGTCATCCGACGAAGGCGCCCTCAATCAGGCGGCCATCGTCGCCCTGAGGGATGCCGGCGCCCGGCTGGTGATTGAATTTCCCCACATTCCGGAAATCAAAGCCTGGCTGGCCGACAGATTCCGCAGCGAACCGACAACCACAACCACCGATAAGGCCGGGATTGTCGATGCATCCGGGAATCCCGCCATAGCCGTGGAAGCAGTCCCCTGAGGGCAGGCGAGCCGATGAACAGCAACTCCCATAGCAGCACCCTGAAAATTGACACCCGGATTGAATGCAATGGGTCACCAGGCCGTGGCGCCGTGCCCCGACTTGCCAGTGCCGCCCTGTCCCTGTTGCTGCCACTGCTGCTTTTGTCGGGCTGCACCTCAACCACGGTGGACGAATACAATCCGAACCCCAGCCACCTGGGAATTGGTACCGGGGAAAAGGTGGTGGTTCTCGGTCGCCGCCAGGCCGGAAGATATGAAACCGAACCGGAATTTATTGACTGTATTCGCAAGAATCTCACTAACAACCCGTCCCTGACCGTGGTCGAGGAAGACTATTTCCTCGACTCCTTTTATCCCTGGTTTGAACCCAGGACAGCACCCCTGAAGCTCGGGCGCATGCGCTACATGCTCACTGAAGACCTGATCGCCGAAAAAATGCAGGCACTGGGTATTCGCTACATGATCTGGGTGGATGGCAATACCGAAACCACGGACTCCGGGGGCTCCGTCAGCTGTGCCCTGTCACCGGCGGGCGGCGGTTGCTTTGGCTTTGCCAGCTGGGAAAAGACCTCTACCTACGAGGCCATTATCTGGGACCTGAACAAACTTGCCGAAAGTGGTCGGGTCATGGTGGATGCCAAGGGGGAGTCCTATCTGCTGGCCATTGGCGCCCCGATTCCATTTATTGCCCAGGTCCAGGGTGACGCCTGCAAGGGCATTGGCAACCAGCTCAGAGGCTTCTTTGAGGACAGCAAGGCAGCCCGGGGCGGAAACACGAAGCCATGAGCAGCCGAATCCTGAACGGCAGCCGCCGGCTCGGTATGGTTTTACTGGTTGTGGTCCTGTCCGCGCCGGCAGTCGGGTCGGTGCTGATGATGTCCGCCAGGGAAGAGGCCAGGATAGGCAAGGAGATGTATGAAAAAATACTCGCCGAAATGCCGATCTACAAGGAACCCCGACTGACGGAGTACGTGGCCGCTGTCGGCCATCGCATTGCCAGCCATTCCGACGACCCGGACGGCAGTTTTACCTTTACGGTCATCGACGATCCGGGCATCAATGCTTTCGCCACCCCCGGCGGCTATATCTATGTCAACCGCGGCCTGATCACCTATCTGACGTCAGAGGCGCAACTGGCGGCAGTGCTGGCTCACGAGGTCGGCCATGTCACCGCCAGACACGCTTCGCGGCAAAAATCGGCCCAGACCACGTCCAGCATCGCCGCCACCCTGCTGGCGATCCTGTCCCGCAGCAACGAAGTGGGTGAAGCCACCGCCATGTGGGGGGCTGCCACCGTTCGCGGCTACGGTCGGGAGATGGAACTGGAGGCGGATGGGCTCGGTGCCAAGTTCCTGACCAATGCCGGTTACAAGACCGATGCAATGATCGAGGTGGTCAGCCTGCTCAAGGACAACGAGCGCTTCGAAAAGAAAAAGGCTATCGAAACCGGGAAAAAGCCCCAGACCTACCACGGCCTGTTTGCCTCCCACCCCCGCAACGACAAACGCCTGCGGGAAGTCATCAACCAGGCCGGCAAGGTCGCCAGAGACAATACCGGCGAGGAAAACATCCTGCCTTTTCAGCTGGCTACCGACAATCTGGTCTGGGGCGAGAATTTTGAAGCCAAGGAGCGCAAGGACAATCGCTTTTATCAGGAAAAGCTCCGGTTCCGGTTTGACTATCCCGAGGGCTGGCAATTCACCGAGAGCGGCGCCACCATTTCCGGCCAGTCAGAGGGTGGCAAGGGCTCGCTGCTGTTGGAAATCAGGCCGCGAACCGTCGATGCGCCCGGCGTTTTCATCAAGAAGCAACTGGGTATCGACTTTATCAAGAAATCAGAGGCGTTTAACCAGAATCGCATGCCGGGACACACCGGCCTGATTCCGGGACAGAAAGGCCAGCCGGACCAGCGTCTGGCGGTTATCTACCTCAACCGCTACGCTCTGGTATTCACCGGCACCATTAACGAAGCCGGCAAGGAAGAGGAACTGAACAGGGATTTCCTGGCCATCATTGGCAGCCTGGCGCCCCTTTCAGCAACGGAACTCAGCTCGCGCGAACCCATGCGAATCAACTACGTCAAGGCCACCGGCGGCACCACCTTTGAAAAACTGGCCGCCTACCTGAAGCTGGGCAAGTTCGGAGAGGAACAGCTGCGACTGATCAACGGCTACTACCCGACGGGGGAACCGGAGGCCGGTCAGTGGATAAAGATTATCCGCTAGGGCGCTATTTAGCCGCGGTCTCAATTAACGTTTCCAGTTCGCCCCGTATCGGGACGCTGCTATCCGCACCGTGGCAGTCACCGTTTGTTGAGACAGGCCGGCCAATCACCCATAATGGCCGCTCATTTATCAAGCCAAAGGCAAACCCATGACTATCAGCGCCAACTCCGTGGTGGCTCTCCACTACACCCTGACCGATGACGACGGTGTCCAGCTGGACTCCTCCATTGGCAAGGACCCCCTCACTTACCTCCACGGCGGAGGCAATATCATTCCCGGGCTTGAACAGGCCCTGGAGGGCAAGGATGCGGGGGATACCTTTCAGGTTTCCATCGCCCCGGAACAAGGCTACGGTGAACATGTGGAACAACTGATCCAGTCGGTTCCACGGGAGGCCTTTGCCGGGGTCGAGCAACTGGATCTGGGCATGCGCTTTCAGGCCCAGACGCCCCAGGGTCCCATTTCCGTGGAAATCACGCAGATCGAGGGGGACATCGTCACCGTCGATGGCAATCACCCGCTGGCGGGCAAAACCCTGCATTTTGATGTCAGCGTCGAAACCGTTCGCGACGCCACCGAGCAGGAACTGGAACACGGCCATGCGCATGGCGCCCATGGACACGACCACTAGGCCCCTGTTGAGACAGACCGACCATGGCCTGCTGGCTGTTCAAGACTGAACCGGCTGAATTCAGTATTGACCAGTTGGCGGCCTCACCCGGGGGCATCGCCCGCTGGGACGGTATACGCAACTACCAGGCCCGCAACTACCTGAGGGACCGGGTCGCCATCGGCGACTCCGTCCTGATTTATCACTCCAGCTGTAAAATTCCGGGAATCGCCGGTACCGCCACGGTGGTCTGTTCAGGCTACCCGGACCCGGCCCAGTTTGACCCGCATTCCCCCTACTTCGATCTCAAGGCAAGTCCGGACAACCCCCGCTGGTTTGCCGTGGATATCCGGTTTGAAAACAGGTTTGCCAACCTGCTGCCCGCCAGGAATCTGAAAAAAGACCCGGAACTGAGCGATATGGTACTGTTCAGCAACGGGCGGCTTTCGGTGCAGCCGGTGACGGACAGGGAGCGGCAGCACATCCTGAGCCTGGCTAAAGTCAGTCCTGGACCAGCCTGACGACATAGAGCGCGGAAATATCCTTTTTACCCGTCGCGGGCTTGCAGGCCCGGGAACGAACTTGCATGAACGGGAACGGGCTGGCATGAAAATTACTGGTATGAAAAGTGCGGGTATGAAAGTACTGGTGTGAAAAGTACTGGTGTGAAATGTACTGGTGTGAAATGTACTGGTATGAAAAAGGATTGCCAAAACAGGGCCAAGCTGCAAAACTGATTCAGGCATCTATTGTCCAGATGCCATACAGAGGCGGCCCACCATGATAAAAAAAGGCCTTTAGCTGTATGAACCGGTCCAGACAACCGAAATGCGTTTCTTCAACAGTGGTTTCCGACGGCATTCCCCCAACACCGACTGCAGGCAATGACCTGGTGAGCCCGCCTCCCGAGCGGCTGCAAATCTCAGGGCGCAAGCACTTTTTCAGGCCGGTTGCGCCCGTTTTCGGGAACGACAGGAAGCAAGACTCATCCACCCGGCATTACCTCTGTTCTCAGTCCGTCGGTGCCGTTGGCTATCCCGGCCTTTACGCTGGGGTCCCCCTGAAACCCGGGCATTCCCTGGCATGACTGCCTACGAACTCGTGGACCTGGCCATCAGCCTGGGCAACCGTATCGATGTCCAGATCGGCATTTTCATCACCGTGCACCTGGCGATCTTTGGCGGCATCATTTACGTCGACAGGCCCCTGCGGGGAGCAGAGAAGGCCGGCAGCATTTTACTTTACCTCTGTTTTGCTGGCCTCAACTTCCGCATGATGCAGAGCCAGTTACAAATCCTGGAGGGCGTGTACAGTCAGATAAACACGATGTCGACCAGACCCTGCTGCTCGGATTTCCCGGTACTGGCGCATATGGCCGATCAGTTCCGGCACGGCAAGTTCAGGCTCAATTTCATGTTCCTTGTATTCTCCCATCTCCTGATGCTGCTCCTGGTCATTGCATCGATTCTTCTGGACAACCAGGTCATGCGTCAGATGTTCAGCGCCAGTTCGCCTCAAAGGGACTGATTACCGGTCAATTCACACCAGCACAGAACAGGAAAAGCAATCATGAAAAACCGCAAACTCGCCTGTTTACTCGCCCTGCTTGTGCCATTTCTCGGCGGCTGTGCCGCAGCGGCTATTGGTGGCAGTACCTATGCCGTCAAGGCGTCAAAGCGCAGTGACCTGATGCCTGACGCCGCGGCCGGCGATGCCGAGTCGCAATACCGTCTCGGCCTGTCCTGGTGCTGCATGGGCCCCGGCTTTGACACCCAGACCGCCACGAAATGGCTGTGCAAGGCGGCGGCACAACAACATCCCCTCGCCCACTTTGAACTGGGCCGAATCTATTCCGGGGATATCTCCAGGACACCGGCCCCGGGCCAAAAGATATTGAAGCTGGCGACGGCCGGAAAAAGTCCGATTCACGCCGCCTACTGGTTCACCCAGGCTGCAAGCCTCGGCGTCGAGACGGCCGCCAGTGAAAGAGACCGTGCGCTTGAGCAATTGAATGCGGCAGAAAAAGAACAACTGGACCTCTGGACATCCGGCCAGATGGCCGTGCCTTGCGAATACGGCGAGGTATTTGCCGACTGAGACCGGAAACGGAGCGCGTCCGGAATCTGAACAGCGAGACAGCGGCAAAGCATTTGAGAGCAAGGTTTTTGAGAGCATAATTTTTAGAGCACGACTTGTGACCCAGACCGGCCGGCTCTTGGAGGGTATAAAAAAATCTACCCGGGCACCGGGAAAAAGCGGGAGCCAAAAAAAAGGCGGTGTCCTGGGACACCGCCTTTTTACACTTTGGTCCTGTTCAATTCAGCGACTGCTTTTTGGGCAATCCTCGATTAAACATTACCTTATCGTGCAGCCCTTATCAGGCAGCAACTGCCGGGGTAAAGGCTTCAGCAGCTTTCTTGACTGTGGCAACGGCTTCTTCAGTGGCTTTTTTCACTGTAGCAGCAGCGTCTTCAGCAGTTTTCTTGGCAGTGGCAACCGCTTCTTCAGCAGCTTTCTTCACTTCTTCAACCAGCTCGGAATCGACAGTGTAAAGCTCCTTCAGCTCGGCAACCAGGGCTTCAGTGGCCTTGGTGTTGTCACCGTACAGGCCGGTCAGCTTGGCTTTCAGGCCGTCGCCGTAGGCAACGCTGCTGTCAAACGCTTCGGTGAACGTCTTGACAGACTTGAAGCCTTCAACGCTGGCAACCGCCGTGTCGGCGATGTCGGCGAAAACGGCGCCGTTGCTCTTGTACAGACCTTCCAGGTAGCTGACTTCAACTTCGGCAGCCTTGGT
>QJWQ01000031.1 GCA_003235325.1 Gammaproteobacteria bacterium
CTTTCGGCATTTTTCTCCATGACATCAAAATCCACAATTTCTCACCCTTAAACATTAGCTATCTATAATATAATGAATATCTAATATTAATGCAACGTTTATTTTGTCGTCGCCATTGGCTTGGGGGTGTATTCCAGTCTCGGAAAAATTCCGGATTGGAGGATCGGTAGTTACATCGAGGCATAGCGTAAGATAATCCGGGTGGGAAACCTCTCCAGCCTGCCGTTGGTAGGGAAGGCGGCACTACATTAAGCCGGTCTGAGCCCGATCCGAGCCATTCGAGTGGAGGTGCCGAGAAATAGCACTTTGCGGCCTCTTGTTCAGAAATTGTCTATTTTTCACGCAATGACCGGCATCTGCTTTCCGGCCAAATCCTGGTTGCGAAACCAGTCAATATTATCGAGTGGACCTCTGTTTTAGTATTTTGGTGGTATCCACGAGTGGGATCATTTAGAACAGTGGCAGAAAAACGGCAATTTATATCTGGCCGACCGTCGGAATTTCTGATTATTCGTATCGGCAGGCAAGGCCAATAAAGAGGGCCCCGGAGGTTATAAAGAGTGATGAAAGTCCCTTTGATGCCGTCAAAATTCTGATATATTACAAAGGGTTTGAATTTTTAGCGGACTTTCCCGGTCACGCTGGACGGGATAACCTGGACACAAGGAATGGAGATAACAACACCATGGAAACCAGAACCCTTTTTATCTGTACATTTTTAGGTGCTCGAAGTCTCATCGCCAGCGAAATCATGCGTAAACAAGTCGGCTCTGGCTACCTTGTTGAATGTTCCGGTTTTGAGGTTGGCAGAATGCCCGAATTACTGCGTCAAACCGCGGCCGAGAAAGATATTTTCCTGCCGATGGAGTCACCTCCTACCATCTTTGACCGGTTCAGGGCAGGAGAGCGTTTTGATTACGTGGTGTCACTCTGTGGTGAAGGATCAAAGGAGAAATGCTCACTGTTACGCAGCTGTATCGACGTCATGTACGGTACTACCGCAACCCTGAGTGCCTGGTCTATCCGTGACTTCAGTAGCGTTCAAGGTACAGAAGCAGAAATCGTGATGGAGTGGCGCCGGATCATCGATGACATCGAACAGCACTGCATGGAATTTCTTGATTCACACCAGAAGCTGGCGATTTAAAAAAATACCGCGACCAAAAAATGCCCGGGCATTGTTGACAGTGACTCAGACTCGCCGATTTCAAGTTGCTGTTACCTGAAACCGTGGTCAGGCTCGGGGAATGCCCCGGTCCTGACTGCAGAGGCGTAGGCCTCAAGAGCTGACAGCACATTGCCGGATTCGGTCAGAAAGTTTTTGCTGAACCGGGGCAGGCGCGGTGAGATACCCAGGAGGTCATAGAGCACCAGTACCTGGGCATCGGTATCCGGGCCGGCACCAATGCCAATCACCGGTATGTCGAGTTCACGGGATATGGTTGCTGCCAGTGACGAAGGCACGCATTCAAGTACCAGCAGGTCTGCGCCGGCTTCCTCCAGCATGTGGGCATCCGCGACAATCTGTTCGGCCTCCTGCTCGTCCCGACCCTGCACCCTGTAGCCCCCCAGCTTGATATAGGACTGGGGCGTAAGGCCGAGATGGCCGCACACGGGGATGCCTCTCTCGGTCAACATCAACACCGTCTCCTCGAGCCAGGCACCGCCCTCCAGCTTGACCATCTGGGCACCCGCCTGCATCAGGCGGGTTGCGTTATCCATGGCCTGGAGCTCGCTGGCATAGGCCATGAAGGGCATATCGGCGATAATCAGGGACTTGTTGTTGCCGCGCCTGACGGCGCGGGTATGGTGGATCATGTCGTCCATAGTGACAGGCACGGTACTGTCATAACCCAGCAATACGTTGCCCAGGGAGTCACCCACCAGGACCACCTCAATCGCCGCCTGTTCGATCAGCCGGGCAAAGGCGGCGTCATAGGCAGTGACGACCGGAAATTTTTCACCGGCGACTTTCAGGTTCTTGAGGCTGGTCAGGGTGGTGCTCTTCATGGATTTGATCGAGTGCTTCTGCCGTTCTTTCAGTGAATGTTAGCCGGTCGGGAAAGCTCAGGTGACCGGCCCTCTGGTGACCGCTTTAATGTATTTTTGCACAACCGCGATTCTGCCCTAAAGCTGGGGCGATGGGTTGTAATAGTGGCGACCGGACTTGATTGGCAGCAGAAACTGCACCAGATTTCGGTAGTCACTGACATTATTGACCAGATCGATTTCCGCAGCATTGACAATCAGCAGTGGTGCCTGGTCGTAATAATAAAAAAACTGGGTGTAGGCTTCATTGAGATCCCTGAGATATCCGTAATCGATTTTCTGCTCGATGGGGTTGCCCCGTCTCTGCACCCTTTCCGCCAGCACATCCGTCGGCGCCTGAAGGTAGATGACAAGGTCCGGTGAGGGAGCGTCGATGGTCAGGTGTTCATAGACGCTGTTATAGAGCCGGAGTTCGTCCTCATCCAGGGTGACCCGCGCGAAAAGGCTGTCCTTGTCCATCAAAAAGTCGGCGATACGCACCGGTTTGAACATATCCCCCTGGCGTAATTCCTGAAGTTGCTGCGCCCGTTGGAAAAGGAAAAACAGTTGGGTGGGCAGAGCCGCAGAGTGGCGGTTGGCATAAAAGCGCTCCAGGAAGGGGTTGGCGTCTGCCTGTTCCAGCAAGGTGTCGTAGTTGAATGTGGTGGCCAGTCGTTTGGCCAGGGTGGTTTTACCTACGCCCACCGGGCCTTCTACTGCAATAAATCGGGGCAGTACATACTGCCCCAGATCGATGTTGATGTCGTTAGCCAGTGTTACCACTTCAGTCTCCAACCGGAAGGCGGACAATACCTTCGAATGAACATTTTGCCAATAGGTCCGGGACCCTGCGGCCGTCGGCAAGGACTAGATCAGGGGCAATTTCCGCGAGGGGCAGCAAGACAAAATTGCGATCGGCGAGACCGGGATGGGGAAGAGTCAAGCGAATGTCGTTCAGGACCAGGTCACCGTAGTTGAGGACATCCAGATCCAGGGTTCGGGGGCCCCAGCGCACTGTTCGAACCCGACCCTGATGACTTTCAATATGCTGGAGATGGTCGAGAAGTTGGTAAGGGCTCAGTGTCGTAAGCAGCGCCACCACGCCGTTGACATAGTCTGGCTGGGACCCGGGACCAACGGCCTTGCTGACGTACCAGGATGAAATGGCCAGGATATGGCATCCGCGCAGTGCTGACAGGGCCGCGACAGCCTTGCGAGCCTGGGCCCGGGGATCTTCGAGATTACTGCCGACACCGATGAAAACCGGGGTGCCCTTGTGGTCAGTCATTATCGGTGGCAGAGGAGGGTGCGATATCAGTCTGAGCGGAACCGGAGCCGCTTGACTTGCGCGAACGACCTGAGCGCCGGCGCCTTTTGGGGCGCTTGCGGCTGTCCTGTACGCTGGTCATCATCTGCGATTGAAGTTCAGGATTGGCTTCCTGAAACCGGGTCCACCACTGGCCGAGGCCAGCCAGGTCCTCCCCTGCCTGCTCCCTGAGCAGGACAAAGTCATAGCCGGCGCGAAATCTCGGGTGTTCGAGCAACTGCAACGCGCGGTTGCCTGAACGACGACCGAGTCGAAGCTGCAAATCCCAGATTTCCTTCATCGGTTGAGAATAGCGACGGGGCAGGGCTATTCTTTCCACCTGGCGAGCACTGACCATAGCCGCAGCCTGGTTTAAGGCGTGAATAGGGGCCGTGCCTTCGCGCTCCAGTTTTCGAGACAATTCCTTCACAGCGGGCCAGAGCAGGGCTGCCAGCAGAAAAGCAGGGGTCACCCGCATATTGGTGATGATGCGGTGGTCGGTATTTATCAAGGCCTGTTCGATAAAGCGCCGATAGAATCCTTCATCATATTTAAGCTGACTATCGGTCTCGGGAAACAGGTAGCCAAGCAGTTGATAGTGCTGCAAAAGTTGAAAGGTCTTCAGGGCGTGGCCGGATAAAAACAGTTTCAGGAATTCATCAAATAAGCGGGCAGGGGGTACTTCGGCCAGAAGATGCCCATGGGGGCGAATGTATTCCTCTGTCTGTTGTTCCAGTTCGAAATTCAGTTTGGCGGCAAAACGCACGGCCCTGAGCAATCTGACCGGATCTTCTCGAAACCGGGTTTCCGGTACGCCCAGAATACGAAGTTTTCGCTCCTGGATGTGCTCAAAGCCGCTGGCGTAGTCGTAGATGGTGTTGTCAGTCGGGTGGTAGTAAAGGGCGTTCACAGTAAAATCCCTGCGGCTCGCATCCTCGCCAATATCACCAAAGACATTGTCTCGAAGAAGCAGGCCCTGTGCTGTTTTAACACCGTCGGTATGAGACCCGCTTTCACTGTCGTGGTGAGCTCGAAAAGTGGTAACTTCCACCATCTCCCGGCCCATGTGCACGTGCACTATTCTGAAACGTCGGCCGATAATACGGGAGCGTCGAAACAGCAGTTTTACCTGTTCCGGGGTGGCGTTGGTAGCAACATCAAAATCCTTGGGGTGGTGACCCAGCAAGAGATCGCGCACACAGCCTCCCACCAGGAAAGCCTGAAATCCCGCCCCTTCGAGTACCTCCACAACGTTTCTTGCCCCCTTGCTGATGGATTCCGGGGACAACCCGTGTTTGCTGGGTGGGATGACCAGGGGCTCCTGCTCGGCGACAGTACCGGACTTTCCGAAAAAAATATTTTTCAGCCGTTTCAGCATGCGGTGGTGAAAACTCGTGATAAATCGTGGAGTGAAAAGTGGTCAATTTTAGCACAGGCCGGAGGGCGCTGTGTTCGGTGAATTGCGGCGTTTCTGCAGGGACAAAAGCAAGAAAAGGAAGCCCGGGGGCTTCCTTTTAAGTTAAACGCGTTGAGGTGAATCGGGTCCTAACCCCCCTGATATACCTTTCAGCATTCGTTCAGTCAGTTTTTCTATTTTTATGTTTATTGTTTTTATTCTATTTTGTGCTCCATTTATTATTTTTATTATGGCGTAGAAGACAGCACATACCATGCCAAAAAATTTTATTATTATTTATCATGGTGTTATGGACTTTGGTCTCTATGAGGGCATGCAGGTTTACCCTGTTTTGTTACCAGGGGAAACACGCAGGGCCGGTATTGGTAACGAAATCTGTAACGGCAGTTGGCCATTCAGGGAGCAAAAGGGACACTGGCTCAGCCAGGACTTGCGGTCTTTTTTCGGGGAATTCCCAGTTTTTGCCGGCGTTCCCATAGGCACTTGCGACTGACGCCAAGCTTGTGCGCCAGTTCTGTTTCGCTCATGGCATCCTGATTTTCAAGCACGAAGCGCGTGAAATAGTCCTCCAGAGACAGGCCATCCGGCGTATCCTTTTCCAGCGGGCGCCTTCGCGGTGGACTGCTGGGCTCAAAATCGTCGTCGCTATCAATTTCAATCAGTGCCAGGTTGATGCCCAGCAGGTCGTGACTGATGGCTTCGCCCTCATCGCAGAGAATCACGGCGCGCTGTATGGAATTCTCCATTTCGCGAATGTTGCCGGGCCAATTGTAGGTGGTTATGGCCTGGATCGCGTCCGGCGCCAGTTCCATGCCGGGCTTGTGCATCTTGGCGCTGTATTTTTCCAGCAGGTAGTCCGCAATTTCCAGCACGTCCTTGCTTCTCTCCCGAAGCGGTGGAATATTCAGGTTGACCACATTGATCCGGTAAAACAGGTCCTCGCGAAACCGGCCCAGTTGACAGAGTTTCTGCAGGTTGCGGTGGGTGGCCGCCACCAGACGCACATCGACGTCCCGGGATTTGACCGAGCCGATGGGCCGGACTTCTCCTTCCTGCAACACCCGCAACAGGCGGGCCTGGGCCTCGAGGGGCAATTCGCCAATTTCATCCAGGAAAAGGGTGCCGCCGTCCGCGGCGGCAACCAGGCCAATACGGCTCTCCGCTGCGCCGGTAAATGCACCCTTTTCGTGACCAAAAAGTTCAGCCTCGATCAGTGTCTCCGGAATAGCGGCACAATTGACGCAGATCAGGGGCTTGTCGCCCCGGCGGCTCTCGGCATGAATAGCCTTGGCCGCCAGTTCCTTGCCGGTGCCGGTTTCGCCATGGATCAGGACAGTGGCATCGGTATGAGCCACTTTGTGGATGATATTGAAGACCGCTTTCATCGCCGGTCCACTGCCGATCATGCCGCAGCTGGCATGGGTGGGGGAACGGAATTCCTTTGACGGTCGCTGGGCGCCGAGTATCCGTTTCACGGCTGAAAGCATTTCAGCCTGGTCAAAAGGTTTTGGGATATAGTCCACGGCGCCGAGCTTCATGGTATCGACAGCAGATTTGAGGCTGGCATAGCTGGTCATGATCAGCACCGGCACCTCGCCGGCCAACTTGATCAGGTCAGTTCCCGGTGCGCCCGGAAGACGCAGGTCGCTGATGATCAGAGAGTAATCAGAGATACGGTGGTGGTCCAGCATGTCCTGGACGTTACGAGCCTGCTCTGTTTCATAACCGTTGCGTTGAAGGAGTTTCTGCAGGGAATTGCGAATGATGTCTTCATCTTCGACAATCAGGATTCGATGCATTGGTGAAAACCGCCTTTGGCTGAGTCAGTTAGTTTGTCATCCTTTGAGCCGGAATCAAGGGCAGGGAAGCCTGAGCTGAACCCTGGTTCCCCCGCCATTGACCACCGGGCTGATAATTTTAACCAATCCCTGGTGATTGCTGATAATCCGGTAGACCAGTGACAGACCGAGACCCGTACCTGCGCCCGGTTCCTTGGTGGTGACGAAAGGGTCCATGACCCGGCCGAGGATATCCTCCGCAATTCCCGTACCCTGGTCGGTTACGGTCAGGTTCACCCATCCCGGCTCATTGAGCCGGGCTTCGATCAGGATAACACCGTTGGCGTTACTGGCGTCCCTGGCGTTGTCGAGCAGGTTGACAAAAACCTGGGTCAACTGGTGAAAGTCGCCGAGGACTTCAATCTCGTCAGTCAAGCGGTTATCGAAAATCACCGGTTTGGCCCGCTTGTCCAGTTGCAGCAGATAGATGGCGTCCCATGCTGCCTTGCCGATGCGCACAGGTCGGTGAATACTGGCATGTTCGGTCAGGTCGCCGCTGCTGGAAAAGTTGATCAGGGTGCTGACAATGGAGCTAATGCGATCGGTCTGGTCGAGGATCAGACGCGCCATGTCCTTAACCTCGCCTTCGGCGGTTTCACTGATGACATCCTGGGCCAGGCAGGCAATTCCGGTCACCGGGTTGCCTATTTCATGGGCGACGCCCGCTGCCAGTCGGCCCACCGCTGCCAGCCGGTCGGCATGAGCCAGTTCCCGGAACAGAACAAACCTTTCGGTAATATTTTCTATGAGCAATACCTGAGTGCCGGCGTACAGTGGCGAACTGACCTGCAACTGCGACTTGTGCAGATTGAAGCGCTGGCTGTTGTTGCCACTGACCGGATCGCTGATCTTGATGGCGAAGCAGGTCATATCGTCGGAGCCGGCGAAATCGTTCAGCAGCGGCCCCCATGGCGGCGGCATATTGCGAATGTTTCCACCGGCAATCTGGTCGGAGCGGAATCCTGTATTCTTCTCCATGGCGCCGTTCCAGAGTTGGATTTCGCCGTCATGGCCCAAGGTGCAAACACCGATGGGCAGATTTTCCAGGGTCTGCCGGTGGTAGAGCCGGAGTTTGTTCAGCTCCGCTGCCAGTCCGGAAAGATGACTGCCACTGCTGGCCAGTTGAGTTTCGATCAGACTGATATCGTCAAAAGCGGTCTCGCTCGCCGTCTTCAGTGGCATGACTCGCTGCAGAATCCGATCTGTGGCATGGGTACCCAGTTGGGCACTGAGCCGGTAACTCAGGGCGTCGCGCAACATGCGCAGGGCCAGGGGCCGGCTTTCTCCTTCTTTTAACTGTAACCTGCCCAGAGCCCCGTTGATTTCTGCGGTAGCGGAATCGGAGCCCAGGAAGACTGCCAGTCGTTCCCTGGCCTGGTTCAGCGAATCCAGTTCCAGGCTGGATTTTCGCGGTGAAGGCAGGCTGTCTACCATGGTGTTGTGGGCAAAATGCTGTTCTTCCTCGCTGGTATGGGAAAAACGGGAGACCAGAATGGCCACTGTCAGATTGGCCAGGGTGGCTTCCAGTAGCCAGAACGGCCACTGTGCCAGACCCAGATTAATCACCCTGTCGCTATCGATGGCAATGGATATGTCACCGGCAATCAGAGGCACCAGAAAGCCCAGGCTCCAGCAGAGTAATCCCGTTATCAGGCCGGCAATAAATCCCCGGCGGTTGATACGGGGCAGATACAGCGCCCCGAGCAGGCCGGGCATCAACTGCACCATGCCCACCATCCCCACCAGGTTGAGGTCGGTGATGCTCTCCGAGGCCGTGATCTGTGCCAGTAACAGGCACGAGAGCAGCCACAGGGTGCCGACGCCAATGTGACTGTTGGGCAGCCAGTGTTTGATATCAATTTGCCGGTACTGTTTGTACTTGACCGGCAGGTAAAAATTGTTGGCGAGCATTCTGCCGAGGGCCAGGGTCAGGGCCACCAGGATACCGGTACAAATAAACCAGCCGGCCACCAGAACCAGTCCCAGCAGCATCGGGCTGCCGAGGGAGGAGGGAATGGCGGTCAGGTAGAATTGCATGGGCACATCCATTTGCCGTTCCAGCCCTCCCCACAACAACGGAAACATGGGTAGGGTCGCCAACAGGAGCGCCAGTGGCAATGTCCAGGAAGCGGTGGCAATGGACCTGGAGTCACTGTGCTCCAGGCTGCGCAGATGAATCAATTGCGGCTGGATAAGGGCAGTGGCAAAAAACGCAAGGAACAGTCCGTAACCCAGGTCAAACCGCTGTATCACTTCTGCCTGTCCGGTTGCCTGGGTCCAGGCGCTTAGCTTGGGGTAACTGCCAAATACGCCGTAAATAGTCTCAAGCCCCGTTAGCAACAGGGCCGCCAGTGCCAGGACGCCACCAAAGGCCAGAACCACCGGCAGCACCCTTTTCTGTTGCTCCGGCCGGCCGAAAGAGACAATGAAGATGAGTACCAGGAGGGCAACGACGGCCATTATCCTGGTTTCGGTGCTGACAGGATCGCCAATACCGAGATAGCCGGCAGCGCCAGCCATGGCCTTGAACTGGGCGACTGCGACCGGCATTGAGGTCAGGGCCAGGGTCAGGCTGGTGATCTGCCCGACTCGCAGTCCGCGAAACCGGTAGATCAGCAGATCGGGAAGGGACGCAAAACTGTGGGAACGGGAAATCCAGCCCAGCGGCGCCAGAAACAGGGGGGAGAAGATAAATATCGCGGCGTAGATCATGAACGCCAGCAGTCCGGCGAGGCCATAGCGTCCGGCCATCTCCACCGTGCCAAAATAAAACAATGCGCCGCCCGCCCCATAGAGGGAAAGGCTGTATACGTAAGGGTTGCGCCACAAAAAACTGTAGCTTCCGGTGTTCAGGCATAGCAGGGGAAGACCGAAAAAAAGCAGTGCGAACACCGCAAGGGAAAAAACCAGCTCAGGGTTCATAGTATTCCCGGTGTCGCTGCCACAGCCAGGTGGCCACCACCACCAGCAACCAGACGATATAGGGGCGAAGCCAACTGCCCCCCGGGGCGGTAATCCAGTGGAATGTCAACGGCGAAACGATGCAGGTAAGCAATACCAGCATGGCGGCCATTCGGTAATTCAGCATCTGCGGATGGTAATCGAGGTCAGTACGGCGAGTAAACTACCACTAAAGCCAATGGCAGGGTAAGGATACTTGGTGCATGGATTGAAAATTATTCAGTACCACTGAAAGGGAATCGACTCGTCGATAACGATTTTGTTCGGCGCCAGTTGGCATCGGTAACAGAGGATCTCGACACCGGATACCAGCGCCTGATGCAGAGTTCGACAATATTCCGGATCGATCTTTTCAGCCGGACCGACGTTGCTGGCGCCGGTGTGCTGGACACAGAAAAACAGCACCGCGCGATGTCCACGAGTCACCATGACCATCAATTCCCGCAGATGCCGGGTACCGCGCGCGGTCACCGCGTCCGGAAACAGGATTCGGCCCGGTGTAGCTTCCAGTGTGACATTTTTGACTTCAACGAAACAGTCGGGTAAATCCGGGCCAGAGAGCAACAGGTCGATGCGGCTGTTTTCTTCGCCGTAGCGAACCTCGGTCCGAACATCCCGGTAACCCCCCAATTCCGGAACTCGATCCTGTTCCAGGGCCTCGCGCACCAGCTTGTTGGGCCGGCCAGTATTGACACCCACCAGATTGCCGCTGGGGGCCGTGGTGATCTCCAGGGTTCCCGGCAGCTTGCGCCTGGGGTTGTCGGAAACCGAATACCAGCAGGCCGAACCCGGCACCAGACAATTTTTCATCGAGCCGGTATTGGGGCAGTGAACCGTGATTATGTCGCCGGAAGGCAATCTGATATCGGCGAGGAAGCGCTGGTAGCGCCGAATCAGTGTGGCCTGGCGAAGCGGAGGCGAGATATTCATTGCTATTCAGTTTTCGAGGGATCGCCGGCAGTCGTACATCAACCGCTGCCCAGAGCAAGGGCGAGGCGTTCAACGGCCTGTTCCAGCCGCTGCAGGGGCTGTGTATAGGCAAATCGAACATGGTTCCGGGCAAGGTGGTCACCGAAATCGGTGCCCGGGGTAATGGCTACCCCGGCCCGGTGCAGCATGTCCCAGCAGAACTGTTCGCAATCATCCGCCAGCCTGTCGATGCCGGCGTAGATATAGAAGGCCCCGTCAGGGCTATGTGGAATACTGAAGCCCAGATGGCGCAGGGCCGGCACCAGGTAATCCCGGCGTTGTTGAAATTCCCGCCGCCGGTCCTCGTAATAGGCCATACAGTCCGGGTGAAAGGCGGCGAGGGCGGCCTGCTGGGCAATACTGGGGGGTGAAATATGGAAATT
>QJWQ01000068.1 GCA_003235325.1 Gammaproteobacteria bacterium
ATGATTGCCGTGGCCACCTACCAGGCACGGCATTCGGACTATGGTTTTGTAACCGGCAATACACTGACCGCCCAGATCGGGTTGCCCGAGGCCAGCTACCCCACCCCGGAATCGCAGACGCTGTTTTTCGAAAGTCTTCTCGACAACCTGAACCGGCAACCGGGTATCGAAGCAGCCTTCATGTCAAACCCACTGCCCGGCAAGAGCGCCTACTACCGGCCTATCGAGGTGGAGGGTTTTGAGAAGAACGCCGACAACCACTACCCCAGTTCCAACTCGGCGGAAATGTCCACGGGGGCTCTGGAGGCTCTGGGTATCGGCCTGCTGGACGGCCGGTATTTTGACGCCCGGGACACAGCCGACAGTATGCCGGTCGCCATTGTCACCCGGTCATTCATCGACAGGGTGCTGCCGGAAGCGGACAGGGTCATCGGCAGGCGCATTCGCTTTGCAGCCGACGACAACGCCGAACAATATCCCTGGATGACGATTGTCGGTGTCGTCAACCATGTGATCCAGGGCCAGCCCTACCTGCCCGGCAAGCTGAATCCGACCATTTACACACCCATGGCGCAAAACCAGTGGCGATTCACCTCCCTGATGATCAGGGGAAACAGTGATCCGATGGCGATGGTGCCGGTGATGAATGCCAGTCTGAGCGCCCTCGACAAGAATGTACCCGCCTACTATATCCAGTCCCTGGAGGACTCCCTCGAAAGGAACACCGCCGGCATGGACTTTATTTCCGGTGTTTTCAACCTCTTTGCCGTCGTGGCACTGGCCCTGGCCAGCACCGGCATTTACGCGGTCATCGCCAACGCCGTGCAGCGACGAACCCACGAACTGGGCTTGCGGCGCGCCCTGGGCGCCACCGATACCCAGGTGGTGACCATGCTGATGCGTCAGGGCTGGTGGCAGCTGCTTATCGGCGTGGTGATCGGTTTGCCCATTGCCTATATGATGGGCAACATGGTGATAAGTTTTCTGGTGGAAAATGATCCGATCGTCTATGCCATGCTGGTGGTCATGCCGGTGCTGATCGGCGTCGTGGTGACGTTGGCAACTCGCATTCCGGCACAACGGGCAGTCATTCTGGAGCCCTCGGCTGCACTGCACTATGAATAAACATATCCTGATCGCCGATGACGACGCCGCCGTCGTCGCGGCATTGGTCATTTTGCTGGAGGACGAGGGCTACAGGACCAGCACGGCCAGTTCGGTGGAGCAGGTGCTGCTGCTGGTGGACCGCAATCATTACGACCTGCTGCTGCTCGACATGAATTACCAGCTCGACACCACGTCCGGCCAGGAAGGTCTGGCAGTCATCGGGCGGGTCCGGGAAAAAGACAGCGCCCTGCCCATTGTCGTCATGACCGGCTGGGGTTCGGTGGAACTCTGTGTCACTGCCATGCAGAGGGGCGCCGGCGATTTTGTTGAAAAGCCCTGGAACAACGATCGCCTGCTATCGGTGTTGCGCAACCAGATAAGTCTCGGTGAGGAGCGGCGGCTGGTGCGAAGACTCGACAGTGAAAACACACTGCTGCGCCAGTCCCTCGGGGAGGACGACACCGGCTTTATGGCCCGGGACCCGGCGACCCTGGCCCTCCTCGACGAGGCCGAGCGCCTTGCGGTCTCCGACATCAACGTCCTGCTCTATGGCGAAAATGGCACCGGCAAGAGTGTCCTGGCCAAACATATTCACAGCCGGTCAGATCGCGGCAGCGGTCCCTTTATTGCCGTCAACATGGGCGCAATTCCGGAAAACCTGTTTGAAAGCGAGATGTTCGGCCACGTCAAGGGCGCCTTTACCGACGCCCGCCAGGACCGCATCGGCCGCTTCGAGCTGGCTGCCGGCGGCACCCTGTTCCTGGATGAGATTGCCAACATCCCCCTGTCGCAACAGGCCAAGCTGTTGCGGGTACTGGAATCGGGGGAGTTCGAAAAGGTCGGCTGCCACCGCACCAGGATAGCCGACATTCGGGTCATCTCCGCCACCAACGCCGACCTGCAGTGCCTTTGCGAGCAGGGCCTTTTCCGCAAGGACCTGCTCTATCGGCTTTCAGGCATTGACCTGACCCTGCCACCCCTCAGGGAACGCCGGCGGGACATAGTGCCGCTGGCGCAAAACTATCTGCACAAGGCGACTGGCAAATATAAAAAACCCCACCTTGAGCTCAGCCCGGCGGCCGAACAGGTCCTGCTCGCCTATGACTGGCCCGGCAATGTCCGGGAGTTGCAGCACTGTATCGAGCGCGCCGTGATCCTGTCCCGAACTGGCAGCATCGAACCGGCTGACCTCCGCCTGGTGGCTCCCGGTCCGGACAGCGTTGACAATCCTCCCACCGAGTTGCCGACAGATAGCCCGGAACCGACACTGGAAGATCTGGAAAAACACCTGATTTGCGAACGCCTGCGCAAGTACCAGGGTCAGGCTGCCGAGGCTGCCCACTCCCTCGGTCTCAGTCGCAGCGCCCTGTATCGTCGCCTGGAGAAATACCGGATTGAAACCAGGGGCTAGGGCGACATCCATTGAGGGCGCCCTGGTCCGATGGGTGCTGATCGCAGCGGTGCCACCCTATATTTTGCTGCTGCTGGCGGTTTTCCGGCTGGACTTTTCCTGGGCGGCCATCTGCCTGGTGGGACTGACACTCCTGGTCCACATCAGCCTGGTTGCCTATTACGGCCAGGCCCGGGTCGCCGGTCACCTGCGAACACTGGCCAATCTGCTGGAGGCCATCGTCAACGGCGATTACTCCCTCCGGGGCAAACGCCAATCCAGCGACGACCCGCTCCAGCTATCCCCCAGGCAACCCTCGGCCAGGCAATCACCAGCCAGGCAGGAGGGGGCACTGTCGGAACTGGTCTCCCAGATCAATGCCCTGGCCGATACGCTGGCACTGCAACGGCTGGAGGCCAGGGAGAGCCAGCTCTTGCTGGGCAAGGTTATCGATAACATCGATATCGCCATGGTGGCCGTTGATAACAATGACCGCATCACCCTGGTCAACCGTGCTTTCTGCCAGTTGCTCGACGCCAGCCGCGAACGGCTGCTGGCCAGCACAGTCGATCAGTGGCAACTGCAACCCCTGCTGGCGACCGGGCCCGAACAACCGGTCGACTGGCAATTCCCGCGCAAGGATGGACGGTTCAGTGTCTACCGGGACCAGTTTATAGAGAACGGTAAACCGCACCGGTTTTTTCTGATCCGGGACGTCAGGCTGATGCTGCGTTCCGAGGAGCAACAGGCCTGGAAAAAGCTGATTCGGGTAATCGGCCATGAAATCAACAATTCCCTGACGCCGATCTCGTCGCTGAGCGCCACACTGCAGAAAATGGTGGACAAACCCGAGCGCTCAGACGCCCTGAAACAGGGTCTCGCTGTCATCCACCAGCGCGCCGCCGGACTGATTACTCTGGTCGGCGGTTACCGGGAACTGGCAAAGCAGCCCTCGCCGAAGCTGAAACCCCTGTGTCTCCTCTCCGTGCTTGACAGCATTCGTGCCCTCTGTGCCGAATATCCTCTCGAGTTGCATCCGCCGGTTTCACCCTGTCGGGTGAACGCCGACCGGGCACAACTGGAACAGGTTCTCATCAACCTGGTGAAGAACGCCCATGAAGCGCAATTGCTGGCGGCCGTCAATGGGCCGGCGCATCTTCCGGACCCTATTGTCATTACACTGTCGCAGGAACAAGGCCGGGTACTGGTAACGATTGCCGACCACGGCACCGGCATCAGCAATCCGGCCAATCTTTTCGTGCCTTTCTATACCACCAAGCCCACGGGGTCCGGCATCGGCCTGGCTGTCAGCCGCCAGATTGTCGAAAGCCATGGCGGCGAGTTGAGTCTGTCAAATCGCAAGGATGGCCGTGGTTGTATTGCCCGGGTGACATTGCCCGCGCTGGACGAATCATGAAGCGCCAGGACCGCTTAACCGCGCCGAGGGCCCTCGACGCGCCATAGCCCTACCGGACCTTGCCGGGCAGGCAAAAGCCGTCGGTAAGGCCAGTCGGCAAGGTAAGACTGACACAGGTGGTTTCAGCAGAACAGTCGGTGTCCATGTCACAGCGCTGATAGCAGACGCTGGCTGCACCACCCAGCGAATAGCAGGCGCCGGTGAATCCATTGGCGGCCGGACACTGGCTGTCGCCGTCGCAGGTCAGCGTACACAATGCACCGGAGACATTCCGCTCCGGAATGTCCACGGCGTAACAGGATGCCGCCGCTGATCCACAATCATCCGCTGCTTCACAGAGGGCGTACATCACATCGGCGGCCGATCCGGATTCCGCGCCAGCCCTCTCATCAGGTAACCTGGAGTCAGTGTCCATCGTCAGTGCGGGCTGACTGCCCGGCAACAGGATTTCGCTGCGTGGTATTGAATCAAAACCGCCTTTAGCCTGTAGCCCCGAACCGTCGGGCGTGGCGAGACCTGACACCGTCGGCGTGCAGACAGCATCCAACAGACCGCTCGGCTGTGTCACGGTCTTACAGGCGTTACCCTGGCCACAATCACTGTCTGAATCGCAACGCTGATAGCAGACGGACGAAGCACCCGCAAGTGAATAACAGGCGCCGGTAAAGCCATTGGCGGCGCCGCACTGGCTGTCGTCCTTGCAGCCATGGGTACACATGGAGCCCGCGGTGCCGTCAGCCGGCATGGAAATATCGAAGCAGGCATCACCTTCCACCCGGCAATCGCCCGCCGCACCACAGATCTGGTAGGTTGCCACCTGAGCCGCCGGCTCCGCATCGGGCACAGACGCCGCAGGCCACTCTTTCGGGCCACAGAGGCAAGGACGCAGGTAGGGCGCATTCTCAGCCTGTATGCGACGTACCTCGTCCTCGGTGAGCGCCCTGCCATAAATACGCAGATCATCGACGTAGGCACCCAGCACGCGGTTGGTCAACCGGTCGTTGAATGCCCCAATCCAGATTGCATCCTCCGGTGGACGACTCTTCTCCCGGAGCATTCCGGCCATGGACCGGTTTCGCCAGTGCAGTCGGTAATTGCGGGTGCTGTAATCGTAGACGCCGGCGACAAAGAACCACTCGTTTTTATCCCGCAGGGCATCGCGCTGAATCAGCCCACTGCCCGCCCCGGAGAGCGCCACCGAGCGCCCATAAATGGTCAGCCCCGGGCCGTTACCACTGCCGGTTGAGAAAAGGCTTTGCGCGCCTTTGGCCTCAGTTGACTCGACTTGAATCCAGGCCGTGAAGCTGATCTGCGGGCATGTTTCCATGTGCAGATCGATGAATGCGCGCATCGCCCCGGTGCCGTCAAGCTGCAGTGCCCGGCCGATCTTGCCGCTGACGAATTTTGGCCGAATGGGAGCATCGTCCATGCCAATCATTTTGCCTTCGTACCGGTTGCCACTGCCGTCGAGCAGATCGTCGTCGAACGGAAAGTAGGCATCGCAGGGTCCGGCAGCAGACGATAGCGGCAATGCTGGCATGATCAGCACAACAACAAAAAGCAGGTGGCGAACAGACATCGCGAAAACTCCTACAGACTGGCAATCCGGATTTTACGACAACAAAAGAGCCATAGGCCGGTGAGCGAGCCGGACTGCTGATGGGATTTACGCCGCCGGAGTTGCCGAATGCACTGTTAAGATGACGTCGTGGCAGTCTGCGGGTCGGAAAGTCCCGGCGCCTCGGCAATAGCGCCGGAATACTTCAGGGTCGGTGCTTTCAGGAACAATCATCTTTCAGGGACTGACACTGCCCTCGGCAAGCCGGCCAATGGCGATCTTCTCAATCGATATCTGACTGGCTGGATATCCTGAGCCGAGCGCTTTACTCCTGCCTGTCATTGATCAGATCGTAGGTGATATCGGGATTAAATCCCATCGGCCAGTAGATCAGCGAGAAAGGTGGCCAGAAAATGGAAACGACTCGAAATTGGGCTCTTAGTTTGCCCTGCTTCAAAACCTTGCCGTCTTTTTCCAGCCGATAGGGAATACCGCTACCGGGTGGAATGCCCGCCGCCGTCCAGAAAAACGGTGTAGTAGTTACCGCGCCACCGGCCATGATCTCCACCGGTTCGGGGCGTTCATATATATAGAGTTTTGAGCCCTCAGGCACTTTAAAGTGTCCGGTCGTCGAACAACCTGCCAACAAAAACAGCGCGACGATAACAGCGGTTATTTTCATATTCATATTGCTTTTTCCTTAAAATCGCAAAATGTGTCCGTTAGATAAAATCTGCGACAGCCAGCCTCACCGGGGTGCTGCAACAATGCACAGATACCGGCAACAATAATCGCCGATTCAACTGCAGGCAAGAATTAAAAATCACCTTCGTTAGTGCTGAAAACCCGGGGATTTTCCCCTGTTGGCGGGCTGCTCCTTTCTTGCTGGATTCTGGGCCGGATGCCTCGAGTATGACAATGTCAGGATTCGGCCCAGACAATATCCAGTCGATCAATTCGGCAATGCCCCGAGGCGTATTGGCAATACTGGCGATGCTGTTTCCAGTAGCTGTGAAAGACATCGAGGTGCAACTTGCAATTATCAATACCAACTGCAATTCTAGAGTCGAGGCTCATATCTGATCGCCCATTGTTGCGAGGATACGGGCTTTATGCCCTGGCAACTGTTCGGGTGAACGTCAGATAGGTGTGGCGACCCATGCTGTTAACGGTGTGGCTCACCAGGGCCCTGTCGATCGAGCACGCCTGAGCCTCAAACTACACGATTTTTGATATAGAAGACCCTTGTACATCCCGGCTGCAGATCATTACAGGAGTAATCTTCCCATGGCATTCAAAGCATTTTCCCTCGCGCCCCTACTCGCCCTGGCTTACACGTTTCTTGCTCTGGCACATCCTGAAGGTGGCAGCAGTTCGCCACCCCCGGGGTCCAACCAGGTCCTGCGCGCGCCCATCACGATGGCTGAAGGGCTGGAAGTCATCGTGTCGGATGTGGTCATTCCACCCGATGCAACAGTGCCGAGCCATTATCATCCGGGTGAGGAATTCGTCTATGTTATTGAAGGCAGTGCGGTGCATGTCGAAGCGGGAAAGCCTGACATTGTCCTCAAAGCCGGTGACAGTTATGTGATTCCCCCGCGCGCTATCCATTCACCCCGGGGTGGTCCGGATGGTGCACGGGCCATCGTCTTCCGTGTCCATAAAAAGGGTGAAGCGGAGAGTTTTCCCGTGGACTGAGGCGGCCGCTTTGCGCTGACAGTACCTGTCGTCATCCCGGGACGCGCTTGAGCCATAACCCCTTCCTGGTGACCGCCACAGGATAGCGCCGGTATTCGTGTGAACAGGCCCCCATATTTCCAGATGAGCCGTGAAAACTGTGACGGAATTCGAACCGTTCCGGTATCGATATTGGCTAAGATCACCACATGATTATTTTATTCATTCTTCTGTCACTGGCACTCAGCCTCGGAATTTCCTATCTGGTCCTGCGCCTGGCTTTATTTATGATGACCTGGGCGCAATCAGCGCCCGTGGATACGGAAACCCCCCTCGAGAAAGTATAGGCCCAACGACAGGCCCCCCGCCCGGACGGAAGCCGGGCAGACCCCTTTGAGGGCAAAACCACTACCGTTCACTGCGCCGACTCTCTGAAATTAAACCTGAAAGTAAATCTGAAAATCAAAATGCCCTGTCAAGGTTGGCGATGGCATAGCTGCCTTACACCCCTACCGTCATAGTCCTGATCGACCTCAAAGCGAAAGCCGCCGAGACAGATTTCGACAAGGTCCCGCAGGTGCTGTGGGCAAGCACCTGTCCTCATACCGAAGCGGCTGAAAAGGGGCACATCAGGGGATTGAGACATGGCATTAATTACTGTGGACGCCAAAAGAATTTAAATGGTCCAGCTCCAGCCCCATTCAGAACCCACCTTCCGAACAGGTTCGAATCTATTTTTCCGACGCCGGCGCCTCGACCACGTCTGCGTTCACGTCGACATCGCAGGTCGGCTGGGTAACAAATGTCCTCCGAACGTCCACCATGCCCAGCTCCTCGAGGGTCCGCCGGCCGATAAGCACCGGATAGAGCATGTTGTCACGGTCCCGAAGGGTAAATGATTCCTCATAGATTTTGCTGCCTATACACAGGGGCAGCACCACCACCGGGCGTCGGTCCATACCCCCGGCCCCCCGCAGGCGGACGAAGCGTTTCACCCGCATTTCCATATCCCGGTAAAGATCCTCGCCGGTCTTTTCATCGGTCAGGTGCAGTCGAAATCGAACCCAGTTTCTCCCCTCCTTTTTGAAGGTCTCGATATTCTTTGCATCCATGGATGAGGTCAGCGCGCCGGTATCCATCTTGATCTTAACGGTCACACCCAGAGGTATAACAATCGCCTTTTCAACCCAACCGACGACCGGTAACTCGGCTTTTTCGGTTTTGGCGGCAGCGGCGACCTGTGGGCCGAAAAGGGAAATCAGCGGCGCAATCAGGAAAAGAAACAGTGCGTGTCGAAAATTGCTTTTATCATTGTTCATGCAGGTTTGACGTCACCAGGCCGATTTGGTTTCCAAGTGGATCATCAGATCAGGCACGATCCTGCAACACTCCTGCCGAACCTCGATAAATGGGGTACTATGGTTTCACCATGAATGAATTTCAGCCAGGCCCTGCCGGCTGCAGCGAAAACGAAAATTTCGCTGACATGCCCCTTGAAAACACCTATGCCTCACTGCCGGAAACCTTCTATTCCCGGGTAGCACCGACGCCGGTGGCTGCGCCGCGACTGATCAGGCTCAACCGGCCCCTTGCGGAACAACTGGGACTGGACCCGGTGGCTCTGACTTCCCTCGCCGGCCTGGAGATACTGGCTGGTAATCGCCTGCCAAAGGCGGCCAGGCCTCTGGCAATGGGCTATGCCGGCCACCAGTTTGGCAACTGGGTGCCGCAACTGGGAGACGGCCGTGCCGTGCTGCTGGGGGAGATCGTCGACCGGGACGGCATTCGCCGGGACATTCAGCTCAAGGGCGCCGGTATCACCCCCTACTCCCGCTCGGGTGACGGCCGCGCGTCCATCGGTCCAGTGGTCCGGGAATACCTGGCCAGCGAGGCCATGGCTGCCCTCGGCATTGCCACCACCCGGGCACTGGCCGCGGTAGCCACCGGCGAGCTGGTGTATCGGGCGCGACCGGAACCCGGAGGCATTATCACCCGGGTGGCAAGCAGCCACGTTCGCGTCGGCACCTTCCAGTACATCGCCAGCCGCCAGGGCGCTGAGGGCGTGCGCACCCTGGCCGATTACGTTATTCGCCGTCACTATCCCGACCTGGTCGAGGCAGACCAGCCCTACACGGCCCTGCTGCAGGCAGTGATGGAACGCACGGCAGACCTGGTGGCCTCCTGGCTGCTGGTGGGTTTTATCCACGGCGTGATGAATACCGACAACATGTCTGTGGTCGGCGAGACCATCGATTACGGTCCGTTCGGTTTTGTCGACCTTTACCACCCGGGCACAGTCTACAGTTCCATCGATACCCAGGGCCGCTACGCCTACAACCAGCAGCCCGCCATCGCCCAGTGGAACATGGCGCGGCTCGCGGAAACTCTGCTGCCCCTGCTTGACGACGACGAGGAGGCGGCAGTGGCGGTGGCCCAAACGGCACTGACCGCCTTTGCCGACCGCTTCGAGGCCAGCTACCACGCCGGTCTGCGGCGTAAACTCGGGCTCATGGAACAACGGCGGGAGGACGTCGACCTGGCCTTTGAATTACTTCAGATCATGGCCCGAGGTGGCGCCGACATGACCCTCACCTTTCGGCGACTGTCAAATCTTGGCAGTTCCGGACCGGAAAGTGCTGATAGCGCCGGCGATGGCCCGGTGCGCAACCTGTTCGAGCAACCCGACGCCTTTGATGCCTGGGTCCACAAATGGCGGCAACGCCTGGCCTTTGAGCAGCGGGATGAAGCCGAACGCCAGTCAGCCATGCGGGCGGTCAACCCGGCCTTTATCCTGCGCAACCACCTGGCCCAGCAGGCCGTAGATGCGGCCATCGAACATCTGGACTTTCAGCCCATGGAAAGCCTTCTGGCGGTGCTTTCCAGGCCCTTCGACGATCAACCGCAACACGAGCAGTATTCCCTTCCCCCCAAACCCGAGGAGCGGGTCCTGCGCACATTCTGCGGCACCTGAGGTACCACCAGTTTGATTCCGGTTATCCCGACCAGTTGACTCCGGCAGGAAGCCATCCTGATTTGGGCGGGACAACGGCTGTGTCGCCGGATTACCCCTGTTCAACGGGTGACTCTGCCCAGATACCAGAACCACGGCCGGGACAGGTGCCCATGTTTCGGTGTGCGGGTTCATGGTGTCGGCTGATCCCGGTCAGTCAGGTTGCGGATTTAACTTGACCTGGGGTCGTGTTCCGCGGCTTTAGTGGCGCGGAATGCATCATATTTGTGCATACATCAAGACCCCAATTTAACTGCAGGACTGTTACCACAACTTGCAGACAGCAAAGACAGGTTTGGAAAAATAGCTGGTCGGCGATCTATGAAATATTTTATTGAACTGTTTTATATACATTTTATTAACAAAGACCAGGTGTTTGACCAGGGGAGGATACTTCATTCGCTCCCCCGGAGGGCGGTCACTGAATGTCCCTGAGAAAACGCACCAAGAGAAAAGCCCTTACAAGCTATAGTGCTATTTTATGGTGCGTCATTATTTTGACATGGCCCCACTAACGGGCAATTCGGTCTTTTGAAAAAATTTTTTTCCGGCTGGTCGTCCATCTTTTTTCCAACCAGACCGCGGCTTCGAGGGGAACCTCATCACATCCCCAAACAAATTTTTTTTAATCAATCAAGCATTT
>QJWQ01000188.1 GCA_003235325.1 Gammaproteobacteria bacterium
AACCGGTTCAAATTAATCCTGTTCAGCCGCAGGAGAAATAAAAGATGATTTCAAAGATTTTTATCAGCCGGCCCCGCCTGGCGGCGGTCGTGTCCATTTTCATTACCCTGGCCGGACTGATTGCTTTGCTGAACATCCCCGTCGCCCAGTATCCGCAGATCACGCCACCGGAAATCAGAGTGACTGCCACCTATCCGGGTGCCAGCGCCGAAGTCCTGGCCAACACCGTGGGCGCACCGATCGAAAAGGAAGTCAACGGCGTCGAGAATATGCTCTATATGTCATCGACCTGTTCCAATTCCGGCACCTATAGCCTAAGCGTCACTTTCGCGGTGGGAACCGACCCCGATATCGACCAGGTCAACCTGCAAAACCGGGTGCAGCTCGCGACTTCAAAACTTCCCCAGGAAGTGGTAGAGCAAGGGATCAATGTCCGCAGAAGATCTGCCGACATTATGGCGGCGATCAGTTTTTATTCGCCGGGCAAAAGCCAGGACATGCTCTTTCTGAGCAACTATGTCAGCAATAATATCAAGGATGCCCTGGTTCGGCTGGAAGGTGTCAGCGATGTTTTTGTCTTCGGAGAGAAGGAGTACAGTCTCCGCATCTGGATGGACCCCGAGCGTCTGACGGCATTGGGATTAACCGCAGATGATGTGATCGCTGCCGTTCGCAGTCAGAACGTTCAGGCCTCGGTGGGGGCTATCGGACAGGAGCCGATGGACCGCGGTCAGCAGGTTCAATTTACGCTTCGCGCCAAGGGCAGGCTGACAGACGTTAAAGAGTTTGAGAATATCGTTATCCGCAGCAACAGTCAGGGAGGTATTGTGCGGGTGCGGGATATTGCCCGGGTTGAGCTGGCCGCAAGAACCTACGGCAGCCAGTCGGCGTTAAACGGCGTCCCCGCAGTGACGATGGCCGTCTACCAGTCCTCCGAAGCCAATGCCCTGGAAACCATGGCAACGGTGAAGGCCGAACTCAAACGACTTGAAACCTGGATGCCCGAAGATGTAGAATACCGTGTCATCCTCGACACCACCCAATATGTCTCGGCAGCCATTGATGAGATCGTCCTGACGCTGGGCCTTGTGTCTTTTCTGGTGATCGCCGTTGTCTTTGTTTTTTTACAGAACTGGCGCGCGACCCTGATTCCGGCGGTGACCATCCCGGTGTCGTTGATCGGCACCTTTGCGGTCTTGCTGGCCCTGGGTTACACCGCCAACACCATTTCCCTGTTTGCCCTCATCATGGCCATCGGCCTGGTGGTAGACGATGCCATCCTGGTGGTTGAAAATGTCTACCGGGTAATGCACGAAGAAGGCCTTGACGCCAAAGCGGGTTCCATCAAGGCCATGAGCCAGGTCACCGGGCCGATTATCGCCACCACCCTGGTCCTCTTCGCCGTCTTTATCCCGGTCGGGTTCATCCCCGGCATCACAGGCCAGCTCTATCGGCAGTTTGCGGTAACCATGTGCACCTCGGTTCTGCTCTCCGCGATCTGTGCCTTGACGCTGAGTCCGGCGATGTGCGCCACGGTGCTTCTGCCGCCCCGACCCCATCTGCGCGGACCTTTCGGCTGGTTCAACCGCATTCTCGAACTGGCGCGGCGCGGCTATGTAGCGGGCTCTGCCCTGCTTATCCGGCGGCTCATCTTGGCACTGCTGCTTTTAATCGCCATTATCGGCAGTACCGGGGTTCTCTTTTCCCGAAGTCCGAACAGCTTTCTGCCGGAAGAAGACCAGGGGTATTTCTTCATCAACGTGCAGTTGCCGGAAGCCGCTTCTCTTTTCCGTACCAACACGGTGATGCAAAGGGCAACAGCGGATATCAAAAAAATGGACGGGGTCGAAAACGTTATCGGCGTATCGGGCTTCAGTCTGCTCAGCGGCAGCGCCGACAACGTAGGGTTTGCCATCGCCATTCTTAAACCCTGGGATGAACGCAAACGCCCCGACCTGCAACTGGATGCACTCGTCGGGCAGGCACAAGGAAAATTAGCGGCAGTTTCAACCGCGAACATCTTTGCATTCGCGCCACCACCCATCCGCGGGCTGGGAAGCACCGGCGGCTTTGACTTTCAGCTCCAGGCCCGCGAAGGGCAGCGTCCTCAGGAACTGTTCGGCGTCGCCATGTCTCTGATGATGGCGGCCAATCAGGACCCGGCGCTACAGCGCGTTTTCACCACTTACACGGCCAACACCCCGCAGATTTTTCTGAATATAGACCGCACGCGGGCCGAATATCTGGGTGTGCCGGTCGCCAGAATCTTTTCCACCCTGCGCGCCCAGCTGGGTTCGGCCTATGTGAACGATTTCAACCTGAAGGGCAGAACCTACCAGGTCAAGGTTCAGGCCGAAGCCTCTTTTCGGGATTCGACCGCGGATATTGAGCGCCTGTATGTGCGCAGCAATACTGACAAAATGGTTCCCCTCAAAACGCTGGTGACCATGGAGCAGGTTCTGGGCCCACAGCTCGTCAGCCGTTACAACCAGTATCCCAGCGCCAAATTCAACGGAAACGCTGCACCGGGCTTTTCATCCAACCAGGCCATGGCGGCCATGGAAAAGGTGGCTTCCACCGTCCTGCCGCCCGGTTTCGGTTATGACTGGTCATCCATTTCCTATCAGGAGCGCGAAGCCGGTGGCCAGGTAGTGTGGCTGTTTGCCCTGGCGGTCATCTTTTCCTACCTTTTTCTGGTCGGTCAGTACGAGAGCTGGAATCTTCCCCTTGCCATCATCATCTCCATCCCGGTGGCGACCATGGGGGCCCTGGCCGGGCTCAGGATTCTGCAAATGCCGCTTTCCATCTACGCCCAGATCGGTATGGTGCTGCTGGTCGGGCTGGCCGCCAAAAATGCCATCTTGATCGTGGAGTTTGCCCACGAACGCCGAAGGGACGGCCTGTCGGTTGTTGACGCCGCAGTGGATGGCGGGCGAATCCGTTTCCGGCCGGTTATGATGACATCGCTGACGTTCATTCTCGGAGTCGTTCCCATGATCATTGCCACCGGAGCCGGTGCCGGCAGCCGGCGAGCTATCGGCACAACCGTCTTTTGCGGTATGCTGGCCTCGACCGTTTTCGGTATTTTTCTGATACCGGTGCTGTATTATGTCTTCCAATCCGCCAGTGAAAAGGGGCATGCCTGGCGGCAGCGGCACCAAAAAAAGGAGGCCGGCGAGCAAAAAAAACCGATCGTATAAGGCAAGAAAATCATGAAGCATTCCAATCGAAACAGCCAAAAACCCGCCATGAGCGTAAAACACGCCACCCGCATTCTTTTAGCGGCGATCGCCATCGGACTGCTGTTGACCGGCTGTGCGGCTGTGGG
>QJWQ01000179.1 GCA_003235325.1 Gammaproteobacteria bacterium
CGTCACCGGCATATTGCTGGTGAAAGTGGTGCCGGTGTTTGCCGAAACTTACCAGGGATTTGGCGCCCAGTTGCCCGCGTTCACCCTGTTTGTCCTGCACCTGTCTGAACTGGCGCAAAAATGGTGGTTTATTGCCCTGTTTTTTATCATTGCCGCCGCCATAGCCTTCAAGGAGGCCAGGCAACGGTCACAGAAGTTTTCGGATGCAGTTGATAAATTCACTCTCAAAATTCCCATAATAGGCAATATTGTTTACGAGGCGGTGGTCGCCCGTTTTGCCCGAACCCTCTCCACCACCTTTGCCGCCGGCGTTCCCCTGATCGACGCCCTGGAATCCGTTGCCGGCGCTGCCGGCAACGCCGTCTACCGGGATGCCATCATCAAGGTGCGGGACGATGTCTCCACCGGTATCCAGTTGAATATGGCCATGAAAGCGCCCGGCGTTTTTCCGACCATGTTGCTGCAGTTGACCTCCATCGGTGAGGAATCCGGTTCGCTGGATGAGATGATGGAAAAGGCTGCGGTCCACTACGAAGAATCGGTGGACCACCAGGTCGATAACCTGACAACTCTCCTGGAACCCATGATCATGTCAGTTCTGGGAATACTTGTAGGCGGCCTGCTGGTTGCGATGTATATGCCGATTTTCAACCTGGGTCAGGTTATCTAAACCCGATGGGGCTAGCCGATATTTCAGGACTTCCAGTCAGTCCGGAACTGTCAATACTGTTATTTCTAGGCCTGATTTTCGGGCTGGTTATCGGCAGTTTCCTGAATGTGGTCATATACCGGCTGCCTCTGCAAATGCAGTCGGTGTGGCGCCGGGAATCACTGGATTTTCTCGGCATGGAGCCGGAACATAACGCACCCCGGGTTAACCTGGTCTTCCCTTCTTCCCGCTGTCCCAAGTGCCATGCCCCGGTGAAACCCTGGCAAAATATTCCGGTCGTCAGCTATATTTTCCTGCGGGGAAAGTGCGCTCACTGCCAGGAGCCGATCTCGGTGCAGTACCCCCTGGTGGAACTGGCCTGTGGCCTGATGACAGCCTGGGTATTGTATCGCTATGGCATTAACAGCACTGCCGGACTGATGCTGCTCTATTCCTGGATACTGCTGAGCCTGACTGGCATCGACCTCAACCATCAGTTATTGCCCGACAACCTGACCCTGCCTCTTTTGTGGCTGGGATTGCTGGTAAACACACAAGGTATTTTTACTGATATTAACAGCGCCGTCATAGGCGCTGCGGCCGGCTACCTTTCACTTTGGTTTGTATTCTGGATTTTCAAGATCCTCACCGGCAAGGACGGCATGGGCCACGGGGATTTCAAGTTGCTGGCCGCCATGGGCGCCTGGCTTGGCTGGCAGATGCTACCCCTGATCATACTGCTGTCTTCCCTTGTCGGCGCCATTATTGGCATCGCCGGCGTGCTGATTCTGGGCCGGGACCGGCAGATTCCCATTGCCTTCGGCCCCTTTTTGGCCATTGCCGGCTGGATCGCCCTGCTCTGGGGGCAGCAGATTACCAGTTCCTATTTGCGACTTTTCTGAGTCGATGCCGGGATAACTCTTGTTCATTGTTGGTTTGACCGGTGGTATCGGCAGCGGTAAAAGCGCCGTTGCCAAATGCTTTGAAAAATTTGGAATTACCGTCGTTGACGCCGACCAGGTTGCTCGTCAGGTAGTGGCGGCCGGCACCCCTGCCCTGAAACAAATTGCACAACATTTTGGTCAGGATGTCATTCTGGACGACGGCAGCCTGAATCGCCCACGACTTCGGCAAATTGTCTTTGCCAACCCCGAACAACGTCTCTGGCTCGAGCAATTGACCCACCCGTTGATCAGGAGGGAAATAGATCGCCTGGTTGAAACGGCGACCGGCGCCTATGTGGTACTGGAATCGCCGCTATTACTGGAATCCGGTCAGAACCGCCGGGTAAACCGTGTGCTCGTGGTGGATGTCTCCGAAGATATGCAAATCGCACGGGCGGCAAATCGGGACAACAACAACCTGGATCAGATTCGCGCCATTATTAACGCCCAGATGTCACGGGCTCAGCGCATGGCGATGGCTGATGACCTGATCGATAATAGTGGTTCACTGGAGAGCCTTGAATCCCAGGTTGAGCAACTCCACCAAACCTACCTGACACTGGCGACCGAATCTCGTGGGGGATCATTTACCCCGGGTCATGGCATCGAGAGCATTGACAATGATTGACAAGCCCCATATCCAACTTGACTGCCCCACCTGCGGCAACAAGGTGAACTGGTCCGACGATTTCCCGTTTCGGCCATTCTGTAGCAAACGCTGCCAGCAAATTGACTTCGGCAATTGGGCCATGGAGAAAAATGCCATACCGGGGGACAGTGTCCCGGAAGGAGAGGATGAATCCGGTGATAACTGATAACTGTGCTGACTACGTTATCAGATCGATCTTTTAATTGTGTTTGGACCGTCAATCATTGATGCCGAAAAAAACAGGCCATTCAGATTAGCATTTTAAAAGCAGTTCGATGATGTCTACTGCGGTGTATTCGAGACTGCCTGACCTTCAACTCAGTAAGGTTCAAATTGAATTTTGTAACTCTCGATAAGATATTTCATCCTGCAAAGCCTCAGTGCCTTCAACAGATTGAATTCAGTCGCTGCCTACCCGGTAATTCACCAGCTTCCTCACAACGAATGTATTGGCCTCAGGAAAAGCGAAGTTTTCCAGATCAGGAATCTCAACCCAGGCTACTATTTGCCCTTCATTGCCCACTGGCTCACCGGTATACCCGGTAACTTCCCAGAACTGCAGGTGCACCTGCTTGTCCGGGTATTCATGAAGCACCTGCTGCCAGGGCTCGGCCTCGCTGAGCCCAATTGCCAGTTCCTCTTCAAGTTCCCGACGCAGGGCATCCAGGGGCGATTCTCCCCCGTGGATCTTGCCGCCAGGAAATTCCCAGAGCCCACCCTGGTGCAGGTGATCCGGTCTTCGGGCAATCAGCACCCGCTGCCGATCCGGGCTGTATATCACGGCAGCAACCACCCGAACGGCAGACATTCAGGCAAGCCCCCGTTGACATGACCGCCAGTAAGATGTGGTCGCTAACCATACAGGAGCACGACAACAGGGTGCCATTGCTTCAGGTCCGATAATCGGCGTTGATACGGACATATTCATAGGACAGATCAGTGGTCCAGACGGTTTCCACCGCCTTACCTCGACCCAGGTCAACGCGAATACAGAATTCGTCCGCAGCCAGCACTGTCTGACCGGCCTGTTCGGTGTAGCTGGCGGCGCGGCCGCCCCGCTCGGCAATCAGGACATCGTCCAGCCAGATCGATACCGCATCGACATCCAGGTCCGGTATACCGGACCGACCAATGGCCGCCAGGATGCGGCCCCAGTTTGGGTCTGAAGCAAACAGGGCGGTTTTTACCAGAGGCGATTCTGCTACGGTGTAGGCCACCCGCAGGGATTCGGCTTTGGTGGCGCCGCCCTCGACAAGCACACTGACAAACTTGGTAGCCCCTTCACCGTCACGGACGATGCCCTGCGCCAGTTCCTGGCAGATTGCCACCAGCCGGGCGCGGAAGGTTTCAAGGTGTTCTGCCGATATCTCCGGGCCCAGCCCGGTAGCCACCAGAGTCACGGCGTCGTTGGTGGAGGTATCGCCATCAATGGTGACGCGATTGAATGAGGCATCCACGGCCTCTGACAACAGCCGCTGCAACAGGGGCGCGGCAACCCTGGCATCGGTGGCGATATAGGCAAGCATGGTTGCCATGTCGGGCTTGATCATGCCGGCACCCTTGGCAATACCGGTGATACAGATGGGCTGGCCCTCCAGTTCAAAACGGCAGCTGGCACCCTTGGGGCGGGTATCGGTGGTCATGATGCCAATACCGGCGTCATGCCAGCCGTCCTCACGGCAGGATGCGAGGGCATCGGGCAGTCCGGCGACGATTTTTTGTACCGGCAGCGGCTCACCGATAACACCGGTGGAATAGGGCAATACCTGTGCGGGATCGACCCCGCCCAGTTCGGCCAACCGGTTGCAGACCACCAAGGCATTTTCCAGTCCCTGGCTGCCGGTGCCGGCATTGGCGTTGCCGGTATTGGTCACCAGGTAGCGAATGCCCTGTTGGAGCACGCTGCTTTCCCGGGGAGAAATGGCGGCAGCCAGGTTTGTCCTGGCCAATTGCACCGGTGCCGCGCAAAAGGCGTTGCGAGTGAAGGTGGCGGCTACCGTACTGCCCGGCTCGAGAGCCATGACCACCAGGTCCTTCCGGCCCGGCGTCTTTATCCCGGCCGAGGTGGTGCCCAACCGAAACCCTGCAACAGCATGCATTTGCTCCGGAAAATTATTCTTGCCGACAGCCATGGTTACTTTTCGCCACCTCTTCTATTGGTTATTGATAGTCCGGGCAGATCATGATCTGTAACGGCAGTGATTGGATCAATATCGCGTAGGGACCGCGGTATTCCCACCTTATCTCAAGCCAATCTGCCGTGACACTGTTTGTATTTCTTGCCGGAACCGCAGGGACAGGGGTCATTGCGGCCGACCTTCTGGCTGGCCCTGACAAACGGTTTGTTCTCCGGTTCCGGTGCTGCTTGCGGGGTTTCCGGCGGTTGAGGTGCCAGCGCCGAGGCCTCGGCATGCTGGAACATCATCTGCTGGCGGGCCAGGGCTTCCTGCTGCTGCCGCTCGAGTTCCGCCACCTCGTCCGGCTGCCTCAGCTCCAGCCGGCTGAGAAATTTCACGGTCTCGTACTTGATGTTTTCCAGAAGCTCCTGGAACAGGGCAAAGGATTCCCGCTTGTATTCCTGTTTGGGGTTTTTCTGGGCGTAGGCGCGCAGATAGATACCCTGCCGCAGGTGGTCCATGTTGGACAGGTGTTCCTTCCAGAGCATATCCAGCACCTGCAGCATCAATTGTTTCTCGATGGTGAGCAGGTCTTTACCTATACGCTGGCTTTTCTCTTCATAGGCTTCGCTGAGTCGCTCCTGGATTCTGTCTCTCAGGGCCTGTTCGTGTAGCCGCTTGTCCTCGTCTAGCCATTGCTGGACAGGCAGGCTAATACCAAATTCAGCGGCTATGGCCTCTTCCAGTCCCGGTATATTCCATTGCTCCACCACGCTCTGGGGTGGCAGATAGTTGTTGATCACGGTATCGACCACGTCGCCGCGAATGGCGGTAATAATGTCGTGGATATCGTCGGCTTCCAGCAACTCATTGCGCTGTTGGTAGATTACCCGGCGCTGGTCGTTGGCGACATCATCGAATTCCAGCAGTTGTTTGCGAATATCGAAATTCCGACCCTCCACCTTGCGCTGTGCCTTTTCGATGGAGTTGGTCACCATTCGGTGTTCGATGGCTTCACCCTCCATACCCAGGGAGCGCATCATATTGCGCACCCGCTCCGAGGCAAACAGCCGCATTAGCGGATCATCCAGGGACAGATAAAAGCGTGAGACGCCGGGGTCCCCCTGACGGCCGGCACGACCCCGCAACTGATTGTCGATGCGCCGGGATTCGTGGCGTTCAGTGCCCAGAATATGCAGACCGTCCGCAGCAATCACCTGGTCGTGACGCTGTTTCCATTCCGCTTTCATTTTTTCAACCTGTGCCGAGGACGGATTTTCCTGTGCCGCCAGTTCCGATTCCCAGTTGCCGCCAAGGACGATATCTGTACCACGGCCAGCCATGTTGGTAGCAATGGTAACGGTACCCGGGCGACCAGCCTGGGCGATGATCTGCGCTTCCTTTTCATGAAACTTGGCGTTCAATACCTGATGTTTGATGCCGGCCTTGTCCAGCATGCGGGACAGGAGTTCCGAGGTCTCGATAGAGACGGTACCCACCAGTACCGGCGCACCTTTATCGCAGCAGGATTTGATGTCCTCGATAACAGCGTTGAATTTCTCCTCCTGACTGAGAAAGATGAGGTCGTTTAGATCGGTTCGGGCCACCGGCTTGTTGGTGGGAATGACCACTACCTGCAGGCCGTAGATCTGGTGGAATTCAAAGGCCTCGGTGTCGGCAGTGCCGGTCATGCCCGAGAGTTTGTCATAGAGCCTGAAGTAATTCTGAAAGGTGGTGGACGCCAGGGTCTGGCTCTCGCTCTGGATGGCCACCCCTTCCTTGGCTTCAATAGCCTGATGCAGACCTTCAGAAAGGCGGCGGCCGGGCATGGTGCGACCGGTGTGTTCATCAATGAGCACAATCTGGCCATTCTGGACGATGTACTCCACATCCCGGTGAAACAGGTGGTGGGCCCGCAGGGCACTGTGCACGTGATGTAATAGGCCCAGGTTTCTCGCCTGGTAGAGGCTGTCGTCGGCCTTGAGCAGGCCCTCCTTTAGCAGGATATCCTCGGTCTTCTCGTGCCCCTGTTCGGTCAGTTCAACCTGCCGGGTTTTTTCATCGATGATGAAATCCCCGGGTTCTTCCTCGGTGCCCCGGTTGAGCAACTGGACCATGGCGTTGACCCGCTTGTACAGGGCGGAACTGTCCTGGGCGGCCCCGGATATAATCAGTGGCGTTCGGGCTTCATCGATGAGAATGGAATCCACTTCGTCGACGATGGCGAAAAACAGGTCGCGCTGGGACTTGTCCTGCAAGCGCAGGGCCATGTTGTCCCGCAGGAAATCAAAACCGAACTCATTGTTGGTACCGTAGGTAATATCCGCGGCATAGGCCTCCTTGCGAGTGGCGGCACGAACCCGGTCATTGCTGTCGGCAGCATCGTCTTCGTAAATAAAGGAATTGGCCTCCTCGGCACCCCGAAAAGACTGGATAATGCCGACACTGAGGCCCAGAGCGGCGTAAATCGGCCCCATCCACTGGGCGTCCCGGCGGGCCAGGTAATCATTGACCGTAACGATGTGCACTCCCTTGCCTGGCAGGGCATTGAGGTAGGCCGCCAGGGTTGCCACCAGGGTCTTGCCCTCACCAGTGCGCATCTCCGCAATTCGGCCTTCGTGCAGGGTGATTCCACCAATGAGCTGGACATCGAAGTGGCGCAACCCCAGTGTCCGGCTTGCCGCTTCCCGGACCACGGCGAAGACTTCAGGCAGCAGTTGGTCCAGACTTTCACCATCGGCAATGCGCTGACGGAATTCGGTGGTTTTGGCTTTCAGGGCGCCCTCATCAAGCCCCTTGATCTTTTCTTCCAACTGGTTGACACGGCGGACGATTTTGCGCATGCGCTTGAGCTCGCGCTCGTTTTTTGAACCGAAGATTTTCCTCAACATTCGGGGGATTCCAGATTCTCGTGATTAAGGGATGATTGATTACGGCTGTGCACCCTGATTGACCGGAGCGGTGTCCCGGCATCAGGTATAAGTTATGCGCTTATGGGCTGGAGGAGAGTTAGCGGATGGTGCGTCGAATGTAGGAGGCCGGGTCGACGGGTCGACCATTCTTGTAGACTTCAAAATGAACGTGGGGCCCGGTGGAGCGACCGCTGCTGCCCATTCGGGCAATGACATCACCCTTTTTGACCAGGTCGCCGACCTTGACCTTGATTTCCTGATTGTGGGCGTAGCGGGTAACGAAGCCCTCGCCGTGATCCACCTCGACCATATTGCCATAGCCACGGTATTGCCCCGACCATGACACCACGCCGGAGGCCACCGCGACGATTTCAGACCCGGCCTTGCCGGCAAAGTCGATACCGTTATGCCATGCCCTGCCACCGTTGAAGGGGTCAGTGCGATAACCGTAACCGGAGGACATCCAGCCTTTTCGAATGGGTCTGCCGGCAATCTCACGTTCCTTGCTGAGATGCCGGTCCGCCATCATTGATTCGAGGATCGTCAGTTGCCGGTCACTTTTATCAAGCTGTAATTCCAGTTGTTCCAGCAACTGGCTGATCTCCAGGGGCTGGGCCGGTTCGCCGGGGCTGTCATCGGGTCCGCCGAGGGCGGGTCGGGTACTGAAATCAAACTCGCCGTCATCGAGCCCGGCCATTCCGGTCAGCCTTTCCCCCAGGGCGTCGAGCCGTATCAGCCGCGCCTGGATCTCCGCCAGTTTCAGGGACAGGGCGCCGGCTTCGCGATTGGATTCCACCTTGCGCAACAGCAGTGACTGTCGCTGGCTTTCCAGCTGGGCTCGCAGGCTCTCGATGGAATCGTCCAGCAACAGACCAAATTTGCCGCTGCCCAGTTGCACGCCGACGATGGTACCGGCGCACAAAGGCAGGCCGATAAGACAAACAGAAAGCATCACCTTGGCCCAGTTGCTCAGGGTCAGGGTATGGGTTCGGCCCCTGCGGTTGCTGATGAAGATGATTTTCATTCGGAACAGGCCGCCCGGTCGTCTGTCAACCGGCCTGGGAGGCCTGGATGTAGGAAATGGGCGACACCGCTTCTTCGTCCGTAAAGGTGGCGAATTCCCAGGCATCAGTTTCCTTCAGCAATTTCAGCGCCGCGGCATTATTCAATGCATGCCCGGACTTGAAGGCAACGTATTCGCCGATCAATGGATAACCCAACAGGTAGAGGTCTCCGATGGCATCAAGAATCTTGTGCTTGACGAATTCATCCTCATAGCGGAGACCGTCTTCGTTAAGGACCTTGCTCTCGTCGACACCAATGGCATTACTGAGGCTGGCGCCTCGAGCCAGACCCTGAGACCGCAAGTATTCAAATTCGTGCATAAAACCAAAGGTTCGAGCCCGACTCACTTCCTTGACGAAGGCAGTACTGGAAAAATCCACGGTTGCCTGCAGGGTTCGACTGCTGAATACCGGGTGATCAAAATCGATAGTGAAGGACACCTTGAAGCCGGCAAAGGGCTTGAAGGTGGCCACCTTGTCACCGTCCTTCACCTGGACATCCCGCAGGATACGAATAAATTTTTTCGGTTTGTCCTGCTCGACGATGCCTGCGGACTGGATCAGAAAGACGAAGGGGCCGGAACTGCCGTCCATGATCGGCACTTCAGGGGCGGTCAGCTCGATTATGGCATTGTCAATGCCGAGGCCCGCCAGAGAGGACATGAGATGCTCCACCGTCGAGACCTTGACGCCGTTGACAATTAGCGAGGTATTCAACGTTGTTTCACCGACATTGGCGGCCTTTGCCGGTATTACAGCCATTGGATCAAGATCAGTGCGTCGAAAGACAATACCGGAATCGACGGGGCCGGGTGACAGGGTCATATACACCTTTTCACCCGTGTGCAGTCCGACGCCGGTGGCGCGGATGGTATTTTTCAGTGTTCGCTGTCTGATCAATGGTTATGCTCGATTCCGGAACCAACGGTTCCAATAGATGGCTGACCGGCAATTGTAACAGATGAACGAATGTTGCTCCATAATCGGCAACAGCTTAGCAACGGCCTCAATTTAAAGACTGTGGAGGGGGTCAGCTTCGCAATGGCAACCTGTTGGCACTCATTTATGTAATTTAATTACATTTTTTGCCCCGGGGTTCCGTCCCCATCCGAGCGCTGTTGCCGGCCGGGAAATACAATGCCATTTCGCGAGACCGTTTTTTTACCGACGTTTTACAAAGTCAGGTCTGCCTTCCCCTCTGATTGGAGACTATCGAGCCGCCTAGTCGCCGATACCCGGAGGCGAAATTGAGCTGTTGTCATCCCGAGCGACTCTATCCAGATGGACTTTATTCCGTGGGACTTTATCCCGAAGGACTTTATTTCAAAGGACTTTATTTCAAAGGACTTGGGCAGCACCGCCTGTTCCAGGGTCCGGGGAGCGATTCCCCGGCCAGTTCAGGCGATGTTGCGGCGTCTCCTATCCGGCCAATCCTTGCTGGTCTTCCTTCGGAAAGGAACCCGCACCGCGTTAAATCTCGCGGTGCGGAATTCCGGGCTGACAATATGCCTTTCAGTCTGCCTGGCGGCGCAGAAAGGCCGGAATATCCAGATAGTCCATATCGGCATCGTGGCGTGACTCCAGTTTCCTGGCGGTGGCGCCCTCGGTTACCTGGACAGCTGACTGCCGGCGGGTAATGGTGGGCTTGTCCAGTTCATCGTAGTTTCTCTCGGCGATAGGCCGGCGATGCATTTCAATGGGCTGCTTGACCTGTACCGGCGAACGTTTTTCCAGGGGCGAACCGAGACCGGTAGCCACCACCGTAACCCGCAACTGGTCGCCCATGGACGGATCGATGACCGTACCGACGACGACGGTGGCGTTGTCGGAGGCAAATTCCTCCACGGTGTCGCCCACTTCGGTGAATTCACCCAGTTGCAGGTCAGGCCCGGCAGTAATGTTGACCAGGATTCCCCGAGCGCCCTGAAGGTTGATGTCCTCCAGCAGCGGACTGAGCACGGCCTCCTCTGCGGCGATGCGGGCTCGATCCTCGCCGGCAGCCTGGCCCGAACCCATCATGGCCATGCCCATTTCGGACATGACCGTGCGCACGTCGGCGAAGTCGACATTGATCATGCCGGGGCGAATAATCAGGTCGGCAATACCCTGCACTGCGCCCAGCAGGACATTATTGGCCGCCTTGAAGGCATCCAGCAGGCTGGTTTGTTTGCCCATGACCTGCAGCAGTTTCTCGTTGGGTATGGTAATCAGCGAGTCGACCTTGTCCTGCAACTGGCGAATACCCTCATCGGCAATGGCCATCCGCTTCTTGCCCTCAAAGGCAAACGGCCGGGTCACCACCGCCACGGTCAGGATACCCAGTTCCCGGGCAACATCGGCGACGATGGGCGCCGCACCGGTGCCGGTGCCGCCACCCATGCCAGCGGTAACAAAGACCATATCGGCGCCACGAAGCACATCCGCCAGCCGTTCCTTGTCCTCGATCGCCGCCTGGCGACCGATCTCCGGATTGGCGCCGGCACCCAGACCCTTGGTTACACCATTGCCCAGCTGCAGCACGGTGGCAGCGCCCAGGTCCCTGAGGGCCTGAGCGTCAGTGTTGGCGCAGATAAATTCCACACCCTCCACCTGACTCTCGATCATATGGCGCACGGCATTACCGCCGCCACCGCCAACACCCACTACCTTGATTTCAGCAGATTCCGGAATACTATCGACGATTTGAAACATGGTTTTGCCCCTTTTTGATGATGATTAATGAAAAAGTTAACTACAAATTGCCCTGAAACCAGCCTTTCAGCCAGCTGAAAAAGTTGTTGCTTGACGCCTTGCTCCGCTGTGCGGTGATGGCGCTGTTTTTTTGCTCCTTGACACCGAATAGCAGCAGGCCGACGCCGGTTGAATAAATCGGGTTGTTGACAATATCGGTGAGCCCGCGAATGTTCTGGGGCGCGCCCAGCCGGACCGGCATATGGAAAATCTCCTCCGCCAGTTCGATCACGCCTTCCATCTTGGCGGTGCCACCGGTCAGGACGATGCCCGCCGCCACCAGGTCCTCGTAACCGCTGCGACGCAATTCCGCCTGCACCAGGGTGAACAGTTCGTCGTAGCGCGGCTCGACCACCTCCGCCAGGGCCTGCCGTGACAGATCCCGGGGCGGCCGCTCACCGACACTGGGCACCTTGATGGTCTCATCGGGCCCGGCCAGCTTGGCCAGGGCGCAGGCATAGCGAATTTTCAACTCCTCCGCGTGGGGTGTCGGCGTTCGCAGGGCCATGGCGATGTCGTTGGTGACCTGGTCGCCGGCGATTGGAATGACGCCGGTATGACGAATGGCGCCCTCGGAAAAAATGGCGATATCGGTGGTGCCGCCGCCGATATCCACCAGGCAGACTCCCAGCTGCTTTTCATCCTCGGTCAATACCGCATGGCTCGAGGCCAGCTGTTCGAGAATAATGTCGTCCACTTCCAGGCCACAGCGACGAATACACTTCTTGATGTTCTGGGCGGCATTGGCAGCACAGGTCACCAGATGGACCTTGGCCTCGAGCCTGACCCCTGACATACCCAGGGGTTCCCGGACGCCCTCCTGGTTGTCGATGATGAATTCCTGGGGCAGCACGTGCAGGATTTCCTGATCTGCCGGAATCGCCACCGCCCGTGCGGCATCGATAACCCGGTCGATGTCGTGGCGCAGTACCTCCCGGTCGCGAATGGCAACGATGCCGTGGGAATTCAGACTGCGAATATGACTGCCGGCAATGCCGGCATAGACCGAGTGGATGTGGCACCCGGCCATCAGTTCCGCCTCCTCGATAGCCCGCTGAATGGCATGTACCGTCGACTCGATATTGACCACCACGCCCTTCTTCATTCCTGTGGAACGGTGCATGCCGGTGCCGATGATTTCCAGGCCGCCATCCGCCGTGGCGGCGCCGACGATGGCCACCACCTTCGATGTGCCGATATCCAGCCCGACAATCATCTGTTCACTGTTGCTACTTGCCATTCACCAACCTCTTTTTACCGGAATCCCGATCCACGCAGAATTCACAGGATTCCTGTTTCCTGGTCACCGCGCCAGTGAACGGCGACCCCATTTTCATAGCGGATATCGACAAGGTCGATTTCCCCGGCGCGATCTGCCAGTGTTTGCTCCCAGACCACCAGGAACCGCTGCAGTTTTTCCAGCACCCGGTCCCGGCCGATGGTCATACCGGTGCCGTTGTCAAAGCGCAGTGTCCAGTCGCCGCGATGCCCCTGCCGAAATTCCACCACCCTGAGGCCCACCGGCTGCAACAGCTGATTGACGTCCCGATACTGTTGCATCACTGCCCTGGCGCTGCCCGCAGGGCCCGCCAGCAGTGGCAGGTCTTCGAGACCGCCGACCCGGTCGGCAAACAGGGCCTGACCCTGGCGGTTGAGAAAACCACTGTCGCCCCAGCGGGCAATGGGGGTTTCCTCGACAATCTGGATGCGCAGACGATTGGGCCACTGGCGGCGGACGCTGGCGGCCTCGACCCAGGGGTGGTTTTCCAGGGCACGGCGGATTCGCTGCAGGTCCATACCCAGGAAGCCCCCACGAATGCTGGGCGCCACCAGATTCTCCACCTCCAGCGTCGTCAACTGGTGGAGGGGGCTTTCGACGGCAATCACCGCAACCGGTACGTTCAGGTGGTCATAGAGCCGGGTACTGCCCCAGATCGTAGCCGCCAGCACCAGCAAGCTGACCAGGGCCACCAGGGTACTTTTCATCGCCGACAGCCGCTCCCGCAGGGACGGCTTCGAAAGGCGCTGGCTGGCGCCGAACTGGTTTGCGCTCATCCGGCTCACAGGGTCGACTCCAGAATGCGCAGCACCAGGTCGTCGAAGCCGATGCCGGCAGCCCGCGCAGCCATGGGCACCAGGCTGTGGTCGGTCATGCCGGGCACGGTATTGACTTCCAGCAACTGGAAACTGCCCTGGTCATCGCGCATCACATCGACCCTGCCCCAGCCGCGGCAGCCAATGCTGCTGAAGGCCTGAAGAGCCAGCGCCTTGAGTTCATCCTCCTCTGCCACCGGCAATCCGCAGGGGCACAGGTAGCGGGTATCATCGGCAATGTACTTGGCCTGGTAATCGTAGAAGCCCCGGTCTGTTTCCAGTCCGATCGCCGGCAGAGCGGCGCCATCCAGGATTGCCACCGTAAATTCGGCGCCACTCAGCCACTGTTCGGCAATGACACTGCTGTCCAGCCGGGCGGCTTCACGCCAGGCCGTTTCCAGCTCACCCGGGTTTGAGGCTCTGGTCATGCCCAGGCTCGAGCCCTCGTGGGATGGCTTGACCATCACGGTGCCACCCAGATCCGATAACACCTGACTCCAGTTACTCTGTTCATCCAGCACGGCGAAGCCGGCGGTAGGCAGGCCGATACCCAGCCACAGTTGCTTGCAGCGCAGCTTGTCCATGGCCAGGGCCGAAGCCAGGACACCGCTGCCGGTATAGGGCAAACCCAGGAATTCCAGGGCTCCCTGCAGGGTGCCATCCTCGCCGCCGGGTCCGTGCAGGGCGATAAATATACGGTCCGGCCCCAGGGCCTCGAGACGGGTAATGATATCGGGGCCGGCATCGACGCCGACGGCATTGACTCCGGTCCGCAGCAACCCGGACAGCACCGCCTGGCCACTTTTCAGGGATACCTGCCGCTCCGAGGACGTGCCCCCAAAGAGCACGGCCACCAGACCAAAGCGCTGTTTCATCGCATCCGTTACCATCAGCGCAACTTCCTGTCCGCCAGCAGTTTCACCAGCCTGCTGACACTGCCGGCGCCCTGGGTAATGACGATATCGCCGTCCCGAACAATATCCCGAATAATGTCCGGGACTTCCTCGATAGTGGCCGCGTAGATGGGGTCCACCAGCCCGCGCTGGCGAATACTGCCGCACAGATGCCGGCTGTCGGCGCCCGGCAATTCCGCTTCCCCGGCGGCATAGACTTCCGTCAGCACCAGCACATCGGTACCGGATAGCACCTGGACAAAATCCTCGTAAAGATCCCGGGTGCGGGTGTACCGGTGGGGCTGGAATACCAGCACCAGTCGCCGGTCGGGCCAGCCGTCCCGCACCGCCCTGATGGTGGCGGCCACTTCCCGCGGGTGGTGGCCGTAGTCGTCCACCAGCATCGCCCGGCCGCCGGGAATCTCGTATTCCCCGTAAATTTCGAACCGGCGTCCGACGCCCTGAAAACCTGCCAGTGCCCTGACAATGGCCACGTCCTCGATCTTTTCATCGGTGGCCACGGCTATGGCGGCGGTGGCGTTGAGAATGTTGTGAACCCCGGGGATATTGAAGGTCACATCCAGAGACTTGAGGCCTTCCGGCCGGTGCACTCGAAAGCGGGAGCTGCTCTCCTTGAGGACAACGTTGTCAATGCGGAAGTCCGCGTCCCCGGCAAAGCCGTAGGTCAATATCGGCCGGGAGATGTCGGCAATCAGATTGCGAATATTGGCGTCATCGAGGCAGAGCACCGCCAGACCATAGAATGGCAGATTGTGCAGGAATTCGACAAAGGTCCTGGTCAACCGTGAGAAATCAAAGCCGTAGGTTTCCATGTGATCGGCGTCGATATTGGTGATCACCGCCACCATCGGTTGCAGGTGCAGGAATGAGGCGTCGCTTTCATCCGCTTCCGCCACCAGGTAGCGGCTCTCGCCCAGGGCGGCATTGGTGCCGGCGCTGTTGACCCGGCCGCCGACGACAAAGGTCGGCGACTTGCCGGCCTCGGCCAGAATGGCGGTGACCAGGCTGGTGGTAGTGGTCTTGCCATGGGTGCCGGCGACGGCAATACCGTGGCGATAACGCATCAATTCCGCCAGCATCTCTGCCCGGCGGACCACAGGAATCCGCTGCTTTCGCGCTTCCTGCATTTCCGGGTTGCTCTCCGACACCGCCGAGGATTGCACGACGACATCGGCGCCGGTGACATTGGCACTGGCATGATCCTGAAAAATCATCGCGCCCCTGTCCGCCAGACGTCGGGTGTTGGCGTTGTCACTGATATCGGAGCCGGAAATCCCGTAACCCTGGTTGAGCAGGACCTCGGCGATACCGCACATGCCACTGCCGCCGATACCGATAAAATGAATGCGACGTATGCGGCGCATTTCCGGAACCACGTGCACACCACTCATGGCATCACCTCTTCGCAGACATTGGCCACGGCGACGGCGGCATCGGCCCGCCCCTGGGCGCGGGCTGCGGACGCCATGGCGTGCAATTTCTCGCCGTCGGCCAGCAGTAGCGACAGCCGTTCGCATAACAGTTTTGAATTCAGGTCCCGTTCCTGCACCAGTTGCGCCGCGTCGCTTAGGACCAGCCATTCGGCGTTGCGGGTCTGGTGATCGTCGATGGCGTGGGGAAAGGGGACCAGCAGTGATCCGACCCCGGCACAGGCCAGTTCCGATACCGTCAGGGCCCCGGACCGGCAGAGCACCAGGTCAGCCCAGCCATAGGCTTCGGCCATATCGGCAATAAAGGGCTGGATATCGGCTGACACGCCGGCTTTCCGGTAGGCGTCGCCGGTGACCTCGGTGTGCCTGCGGCCGCACTGGTGCCTGACTTCCGGCCTTGCCTCCACCGGCATCAGCGCCAGGGCCTCCGGCACCATTCGGTTGATCGCCAGGGCACCGAGACTGCCTCCCAGAACCAGCAAACGGGGTGGACGGTGCTGACCCACGCCTCTTTCTGCAGGGGCCGGCAATGCGGCAATTTCGACCCGAACCGGGTTGCCGCAGTAGTCGCCATTGGCCAGCGCCCCGGGAAAGGCCACCATTACCCGGTTGGCAATGCGGGCGAGGATCCTGTTGGTGGTGCCGGCAATGGCGTTCTGTTCGTGTATGACCAGTGGTCGCCCCAGCAATCGGGCCGCGACCCCCCCGGGACCGGAAGCAAAGCCGCCGAGGCCCAGCACCGCGTCGGGCCGGTAGCGACGGACCACCGCAAGCGCCTGCCCCAGCGCCCTCACCAGTTGTACCGGTGCCGTCAACTTGGCCGCCAGCCCCTTGCCTCTCAGCCCGGACACCTCGATATATTCGATGGCAAAATCGTTGGCGGGCACCAGTTCCGCCTCGATACCGCGTCGGGTACCGAGCCAGGTGACGCCGATGCCCCGTCGCCGCAACTCGTGGGCCACCGCCAGGGCCGGAAACACGTGACCGCCGGTGCCCCCGGCCATTACCAGCACAGTTTTGTCAGCCGGCCCGGTCACGTTTCACCCTCTGCGCCACGGTGGCGGCATCCTTCATTTCGACGCCAATGCGCAACATCAGTCCGGTCATGGCGCAACAGACCAGCAGGCTGCTGCCGCCGTAACTGATAAATGGCAGCGTCAGGCCCTTGGTGGGCAGCAAACCGGAGGTGACACCCATGTTGATAAAGGCCTGCCCCGCCAGCAGCACACCGATACCGAAGCAGGTGTAGGCCGCAAACCAGTCCTGGCGCTGAACGGCCAGCCGGGCGGCGGCAAAGATTCGCGCCACCAGCAACACGAACAGGCCGACGACAACCACCACCCCGAGCAGACCGAATTCCTCGGCAAAGATGGCAAAGACAAAATCGGTGTGGGCTTCCGGCAGATAGAACAGTTTTTGCACGCTGTTGCCCAGACCGACCCCCAGCCATTCCCCGCGGCCGAAGGCAATCAGCGACTGGGTCAACTGGTAACCGGTATTGAACTGGTCGGCCCAGGGATCGAGAAAAGTCACCAGACGCTGCAACCGGTAGGGGGAGGTCATCGCCAGGGCCGCCATCATTGCCCCACCCAGCATCAGCAATCCGCAAAACAGCCAGAGCCGGACACCGGCGAGAAACATCAGCACCAGCACGGTGCCGGCAACCACCACTGTCGAGCCAAAGTCCGGCTGCAGCAATAACAGCACGCCCAGCAGACCCAGTATCAGCACCGGCGGAATAAAGCGCTGCCACTGCTCCCGCATCTGCAACTGGTGGCGATTCAGGTAGGCCGCCATGAACACAATCATGGAAAATTTAACCACTTCCGCCACCTGCAGATTCAGGGGGCCGATGGCAAGCCAGCGGCTGCTGCCGTTGACCTCGCGACCGACGCCGGGTACCAGCACCAGCACCAGCAGCAGCACCGACAGAGCCAGCAGGGGGTAACTGTACTGGTACCAGATTCGGGACGGCACCTGCAGCACCACAAAGCCGACCGCGGCGCCGAGCAGCGAGTAAACCAGGTGGCGCTTGAGAAAGAAGAAGCCGTCGTGATAGGCGTGGTCCGCGTAGGAAATGGAGGCTGAGGCCACCATGGCTATGCCGATGGACACCAGGGCCACCACCGCCAGCAGCAGTTGCCAGTCGATATCCACCATCTGTCGGGAGGAAACCGGCCAGTAGCGCAATTCCATGACGGCGGTCACGACAGGGCCTCCACTGCGGCGGCAAAGCGCCGGCCCCGGTCGGCGAAGCCGGAAAACATGTCAAAACTGGCACAGGCGGGAGACAGCAGCACGATATCGCCGGCACTGGCGGTACCGGCAGCGGCGCTGACGGCGGCCTCCATGGAGGTGGCATAAACCAGGTCGACCCGGCCTTTCAGTACCTCGGCGATGGCGGGGGCGTCCTCGCCGATCAGGATCACCAGCCGCACCGGTCCCGGCACTACCTCGGCCAGGGGTGCGAAATCCTGGCCTTTGCCCTGCCCCCCGGCAATCAGGATCAGGTTAGCGCTGTTACCGGCAAAACCCTCGATGGCGGCGACGGTAGCGCCGATGTTGGTGGCCTTGGAATCGTCGATCCAGGTCACCACCCCCCGCTCACCCTCTGCGGCCTCAGCGACCGGGGTTTCAGCCACTGTTTGGCAGCGATGGGGCAGACCGGGAAATTGCCGCAAGGTGGCCAGCATGCCCGCCATGGGCAATCCGACCGCCCGGCCCAGGGCAACGGCCGCCAGGGCATTGGCGGTATTGTGCCGGCCCTTGAGGCGCACCTCGCTCACGGCCATCAGGGGCTCGAACTCATAGGCCAGCCAGGGGGCGCCCTGGTGTTCCATCAGGCCGAAACCCCTGAAATCAGGTCGGTCCAGGCCGAAACTCCATTGGATGACATTGTCACCCAGCAACGGCCGGGTCAGGGCATCGTCACGATTGACCACCACCTGACGGACGCCGGTGAAAATGCGGTGCTTGGCCTGGTGGTACTGCTGAATGCCGGCATAGCGATCCATGTGGTCCGGACTGATGTTGAGCACCGTTGCCACCTCGGCGTTGAGACGGGTCACCAGTTCCAGTTGAAAGCTGGACAGTTCGATCACGTACAGGTCCCGCTCCGCTGCCAGCAGGTCCAGGGCCGGTGTACCCAGATTGCCGCCGACACCGGTATTCCTGCCGGCATCCAGGGCCATTTGCCCCACCAGCGTGGTGACCGTACTTTTGCCGTTGGAACCGGTAATGGCAACCATGGGAGCGGTGGCGGCATCGGCAAACAGCTGGATATCCCCGGTTACCTGAATACCCTGCCTGGCCGCCTGCACCAGCACCGGGTGCTCCACCGACAGGCCCGGGCTGACGACAACGCGGTCGGCAGCCAGCAGGGTGTCCGGATTCAATGCCCCCAGCTCCACCGGCGTGTCGGGAAATTCCGCCACCAGGGTGTCCAGTCCCGGCGGCGTCGTTCGCGTATCGACCATGACAAAACGCTCTCCGCGCGCAGCCAGATAGCGGGCCACGGACAGGCCGGTGGCGCCTATGCCCACCACTGCTGTCACACGGTTAGTCGCAATCAAGTCCATCGCTTTCAATCCCTGCATGGTTCCCGGTACATTGCCTCAACGCAGTTTCAGTGTCGCCAGCCCGAACAGAACCAGCATCACGGTGATAATCCAGAATCGAACAATGACCCGGGGTTCCGGCCATCCCTTGAGTTCAAAATGGTGGTGAATCGGAGCCATCCTGAAGATGCGTTTGCCGGTCAATTTGAATGACGCCACCTGCAGGATCACGGACACCGTTTCCAGGACAAAGATGCCGCCCATGATGAACAGCACGATTTCATGGCGCACGATGACCGCGATCACGCCCAGGGCGGCACCCAGGGCCAGCGCCCCGACGTCACCCATGAACACCATGGCCGGGTAGGTGTTGAACCAGAGGAAGCCCAGACCCGCGCCCCCGAGAGCGGCGCAAAAAACCACCAGTTCACCGGCACCGGCGATGTACGGAATGTGCAGGTATTCGGCGAACTGGACATTGCCCACCAGGTAGGCGAAAACCCCGAGAGCACCCCCTACCAGGACGGTCGGCATGATTGCCAGGCCGTCGAGGCCATCGGTGAGATTGACGGCGTTGCTGGAGCCGACAATCACCAGGTAAGTAAGCACTATGTAAAACAGGCCCAGGTTCAGGCTGACATTCTTGAAAAAGGGAATAATCAGCTGCGTTTCCGCTGGCGATACCGCGGTGTAGTAGAGAAAAATTGCCGCGCCAAGGCCCGCAACGGACTGCCAGAAATACTTCCAGCGGGCCGGCAGACCCCGGGAATTCTTTTCCACCACCTTGCGGTAGTCATCCACCCAGCCGACGGCGCCGAACACCGCGGTGACCACCAGCAACACCCAGACGTAGCGGTTACTCAGGTCCGACCAGAGCAGTGATGAGACAAAAATGGCCATCAGGATCAGGGCGCCACCCATGGTCGGCGTGCCGGATTTGCTCAGGTGGCTCTTGGGTCCCTCGGCCCGCACTGACTGGCCGATCTGCAGCCGGTTCAGGCCCCGGATCATCACCGGTCCCAGCAACAGGGAGATGGCCAGGGCGGTCATGACACCGAGAATGGCTCTCAGGGTCAGGTATTGAAAGACGCCGAAAACCCGGGCGTATTGGGTCAAGTAATCAGCGAGCCAGACCAGCATCAGTTATCACCCTCAGAGAGAAGATGGACAATCTCTTCCATACCCGCGCTCCTGGAGCCCTTGACCAGCACCGTGGTGCCACTGTCGATGTCTGCCTCCAGGGCATGAACCAGGGCGGCCTTGTCATCGAAATGCCGCCCGCCGCTGCCAAACCGGCTGACGGTATGCGCACTCAGGGGACCCACCGCATAGAGCCGGTCGACGCCGCTGTCGGCGGCATAGGCGCCCATTTCCTGGTGCAATCGCCCCTCGTCGGGTCCCAGTTCCGCCATGTCTCCCAGCACCAGGAATCGAGGCGACGGCAGTGAAGCCAGCACGTCGATGGCCGCGCGCATGGAGCCGGGATTGGCGTTGTAGCTGTCATCGATGATCCGGGCTCCGGCGAAACCTCGCCGGTACTGCATACGACCTTTTACCGGCTGCACCGATGCCAGCCCGCTGGCGATCTGCTGCGGGTTGGCGCCGGCGGCAAAAGCACAGGCGGCCGCCCCCAGGGCGTTGGCAATATTGTGTTTTCCCGGCAGACCCATCTGTACCGGTACCGGGCCGGCGGGCGTGTCCATGACGAACCGGTAGCAGCCCTTGTCATCGACGCCGATCTCACTGGCGGTGAAGTCGGCATCGGTTGCCTCCAGGCTGTAGCTGAGCCGGCTGCTGCAGGGCAGGTGCGATTGCCAGGCATCGACATGGGGCTGGTCAAGGTTCAGCACCGCCGTACCCCTGGCCGACAAGCCCCGGTATATCTGGCCCTTTTCCTCGGCAATGGCTGCCTCCGTACCAAAACCGGCCATGTGCGCCGGCATGACGTTGTTGACCAGCGCGATATCCGGGCCGGCCATGTCGGTGAGATAGGCAATTTCCCCCGGCGCACTGGTGCCCATCTCGACAACGGCAAAACGTTGGTCGGCCTGCAGTTGCAACAGGGTCAGGGGTACGCCGATGTGATTGTTGAGGTTGCCCCGCGTCGCCAGCACCGGCGCCAACCCGCGCAGAATGGCCGCGATCATCTCCTTGACCGTGGTTTTGCCGCTGCTGCCGGTAACGGCTACCAGGACCCCGGTAAAATCCCGGCGCGCCAGTTGCGCCAGCTGTCCCAGGGCGATGGTGGTGTCCGACACCACCCACTGGGGAATGTCCAGTTGCTTGTCGGCCCGCTCCACTACCAGGCCACAGGCCTTTTGTGCAGCCTTGCCGATAAACTGGTGGGCGTCAAAATGCTCCCCCTGCAACGCGACAAACAGATCGCCCTTGTTAAGGCTGCGGCTATCGGTGCTTACCGCCTGGAAATGGCAGTCGGGGTAGAACAGGGTGCCGCCAAAATTGGCTGCCGCCTTGGCCAGGGTCAGCGCTCTGATCATCGGCCGGCACCTTCACCGGAGGGGCTTGAGGCGGCCGACCGGATCCGCAGGGACAGACGGGCCTGGGCCACGTCACTGAACGGCAGGCGGGCAGCACCCACCTGCTGGTAATTTTCATGCCCCTTGCCGGCGACCAGGACCGTATCCCGGGGGTCTGCGCCGGTCACGGCTCTGGCGATGGCTTCGGCGCGATCAACAACGGTTTCGACCTGTGCCGGACGGGTAAAGCCGGTGCAAATTTCGGCAATGATGGCATCGGGTCGCTCCGACCGGGGATTGTCACTGGTCACCACCACCCGGTCGGCGCAGCGCTCGGCAATGGCGGCCATCTCCGGTCGCTTGCCGCGATCCCGGTCGCCACCACAGCCAAATACCACCCAGAGCCGGCCCGGGCAGTGATGGCGCAGGGCGTCGAGGGCCTGTTCAAGGGCGTCGGGGGTGTGGGCATAATCCACCACCACCTGGGGACCGGCAGTCGAAGCCACCACTTCCATACGGCCCGCCACTGGCTGCAATGCCGGCAACCGGGCCAGCACCCGGTCGAGAGCCAGGCCATCGGCGCAGGCGGTGCCGATGACCGCCAGCAGGTTGGAGAGGTTAAATTCTCCCAGCAGGCGGCTCTGCAACTGCCCTTCGCCCCAGGGCGTTTGCAGGCAGGCGTTGATGCCCCCCGGCAACAGCTCGACCTGGCTGGCGACGATATCGGCGTAATCCCGGGGGGCATTGCCCGGCCGGGACCAGACGCCATAGGTCAGGCAGTGAACGCCGCTATTGCCGCCCCGACCCAGCATGGCGGCAATATCGCGTCCGACCGCATCATCCCGGTTGACCACGGCGGTCCTGAGACCCGGCATCCGGAACAGTGCCTGTTTGGCGGCGCTGTAACTGTGCAGGTCGCCGTGGTAGTCCAGGTGGTCGCGGCTCAGATTGGTGAACACGGCCGCGCTGAAACGAACGGCGGCTACCCGGTGCTGGTCCAGGCTGTGGGAGGAAACCTCCATGGCCACCCGGCTAACACCGAGTTCGTGCATTTCCGCGAGTATTTTCTGGGTACTGATGGCATCCGGCGTGGTCATGCCGGTGTCCGACAACATCAGTTCTTCAGCCCCGTCGAAGATGCCGTAGCCCAGGGTGCCGATGACCCCGGTCTTGACCTCACAGAGGCTGTACAACTGCCCCAGCAACTGGCTGCAGGTGGTCTTGCCATTGGTACCGGTGATGCCGATCACCGTCATCTGCTCGCTGGGATTTTGGTAAAAGCGGCCGGCGATGCGGCTGACCTTTTCAGCCAGCCGGTCTACGGCGATGACCGGTATGGCGCTGTCAGCAACGGCCAGGCCCTCCGCTTCCGCCAGCACGGCAACCGCGCCCCTGGCAACGGCGCCTTCTATATAGTTGCGGCCATCACTGGCACTGCCCACGACTGCGACAAACAGATCGCCGGGAACCAGGTTGCGACTGTCGAGACAAAGGCCGTTAACAGCGATGGTGCCTGCCCTGCCCGGCAACGCCAGTTCCGGCACCAGTGTCGCCAGCATTCTGCTGCTGATCATATTCTCTGCCACCATCACGTGGGATCTCCCGGGCGCCGGCGATCGCGGTGTTCCACCACCTGGTTTTCGGGCAGGGAATCCGGACTGATGCGCAACAGGCGGAGGGCATCGGCATTGACTTTGGCAAAGACCGGCGCTGCCACCAGTCCGCCGTAGTAATCATCACCCCTGGGATCATCTATTACGACCACGGTGACCAGCCTCGGGTTCTCTGCCGGTACCATGCCGGCAAAAATTCCCCGGTAACGGTGTTTTTCGTAACCCATCTTGCCCACCTTGTGCACCGTGCCGGTCTTGCCGGCCACTGTGTAGGCGGGAATCGCGGCTCGAGTACCGGTGCCGCCGGGTTCGGTGACCGTGATCAGCATTTGCCGAATCCGGCGGGCAATGGCGGCATCGAGCACCGGCTCACCCGGTGGCGCCTCTTCAACCCTGGTCAGGGATACCGGTATTCTGACACCGTCATTGGCCAGTACCGAGTAGGCCATGGCCAGTTGCAGGGGCGTCACCGACAGCCCGTAACCAAAGGCAAACGTGACCCGCTCCACCGGACGCCAGCGCCGGTGTTCCGGCAGGTTACCGGGACTTTCACCCGGAAAGCCGGTACCGGGGCTTTGGCCCAGACCGGTGCGCTCGAAGACATCCCGAACATGTTCCGGTGACAGCTCCATCACCAGCTTGGTGATGCCCACCTGGCTGGACTTGGTAAGAATGCCGGTGAGATCCAGCTTGCCGTAGTTGGAATGATCCTGGAACGTCTTGCCATCCAGCCAGATATATCCCGGATTGGTATCGATTACCGACTCCGGCGTGAATTTGCCACTCTCCAGCGCCGCCACCACGGTCAACGGCTTCATGGTCGAGCCGGGCTCCAGCAGATCGGTCACTGTCCGGTTACGCATGGCGGCGGTGTCGACGCCGGTTCGGTCATTGGGGTTGAACGACGGCTGGTTGACCATCGCCAACACCTCGCCGGTTCGAACATCGAGCATTACCAGGGAACCGGATGCTGCCTGGTAGCGGTTGATTGCCGCTTTCAGTTCCCGGTAGGCCAGGTACTGCAGACGCAGATCGATACTCAGGGCCAGATCCCTGCCCGGCTTTTCACTGCGGATCAGGCCCACATCCTTGATGGTGCGGCCCTTCAGGTCCTTGACCACCCGCTTGGCGCCGGAGACACCGCTCAGCCAGTCGTCGTAGGCCAGTTCGAGACCTTCCTGACCCCGGTCATCAATGTCAGTGAAGCCAACCAGTTGCGACGCCACTTCACCGGAGGGATAAAACCGCTTGTACTCCTGCTGGCTGTAGACCCCGGGTATATCCAGGTCGAGGATTTTCGATGCTTCCCGGGGGGTCAGGTGCCGCGCCAGATACATGAATTCCTTGCCGCCGTAACGGGCCAGACGCTCCTTTAACTGGCGGACACCCAGGTCCAGCAGGGTCGCCAGGGGCGCCAGGTCGGAGGCGGAGTTGCTGAGAATCTGGGGATTGGCCCAGAGGGTGACCACCGGGGTGCTGACCGCCAGGGGCTCGCCGCGACGGTCGGTGAGCAGACCGCGATAGGCGGGAATTGATTCAGTGCGCACGGTCCGGGCGTTGCCCTGACCCTGTAAAAACCGATAGCCGTGATCGGTACCGGCAATCACCTGAAGACCGGCAACATGCTTGAGTACCACGGCTGGCAACAGCGCCATTACCAGCAATACCAGGGCATAGCGCCACCGGGGTATCACCAGCAGATGGTTGGTTGCACGGCTCTTGCTCAAGGTTTCACCATGATGATTTTGTCAATTTCCGGGACATACATGCCGAGCTTCTCCTCGGCCAGCTGTTCGATTCGCCCCAGGGATGCCCAGGAACTCTGTTCCAGCAGGTACTGACCCCACTCCACACGCAGGCGGTTGTCCGCCTGCTGCAATTTCGCCAGATCCGCATACAGTTGCCGGCACTCGTGACTGGAAATCACCACAGCCACCGACGACACCATATCCAGCACCCATAACAGCAGCGCCAACCTGACCAGTCCCGTTCCGGTCATCGCCTCAGGCCACCTTCTCCGCGACCCGCATGATGGCACTGCGAGCCCGAACATTGCCGGCCACTTCTGCCTCGGCCGCTCTGACTGCCCTGCCCACGGACTTCAGCCGCCGCTTCATGTCCACCTCCCGCACCGGCAGCCCCCGGGGGATTTTCGGCCCCCGTTCCTGGTCGCGAATAAAGCGCTTGACGATGCGGTCTTCCAGGGAGTGGAAACTGATCACCACCAGCCTGGCGCCCACAGCCAGCAGATCCAGCACACCGGCCAGTACCTGCTGCAAGTCATCGAGTTCCCGGTTGATATAAATCCGAATGGCCTGGAATGCCTGCGTCGCCGGATGCCGGCCCTTTTCCCAGGCGGGGTGGGCTGCGGCAACGATTTCGGCCAGTTGCCGGGTACGGGTGATCGGCGTTTCCGCCCGGGCCCGAACAATGGCCGCGGCCATGCGCCGGGCAAAACGTTCCTCGCCGAAATCTTTCAGGACCCTGGCGATATCCTCCTGGCTGGCCCCGGACAACCACTGCGCGGCGCTCGTACCCTGCTCCGGATTCATGCGCATATCCAGCGGCCCGTCTCTGAGAAAACTGAATCCCCGCTCCGCCTCATCCAGTTGCGGCGAAGACACGCCCAGGTCCAGCAACAGGCCGCTGACCTGGCCCGATCGCCCGCGCCCGGCCACCAGGGCCGCCAGGTCGGCAAACGACGCCTGTACCATTTCAAACCGGGAATCATTGCCAAAACGCTGCCGACCGGCAGCACAGGCCTGGGGATCCTTGTCGATGGCCAGCAGGGCGCCATGGGCAGAAAGCCGGGCCAGGATTGCGGCGCTGTGGCCACCCCGGCCAAAAGTGCCGTCGACATAGAAGCCGTCGGGGTCTGTCACCAGCGCCTCGACCGCTTCATTTAACAGCACAGTCGCATGAGCGACTTCCATCTCCTGCACAACCTCGCTCCCGGTTACAATGACAGGGATTGCATTTCGTCGGGAATCGCCAGATCTCCGGCGGCCTGTTCCAGCCAGACGTCCCGCTGGTTGCTCCAGCTGTCGAGATCCCAGAGCTCAAACCGGCGACCCTGGCCCACCAGCATCACCTTCTTGTCCAGGTCGGCGTAACTGCGCAGTTCCGGCGGAATCAGGACCCGGCCCTGGGGATCCAGCTCCATCTCCCGGGCATGGCCGATGAGCAGCCGTTGCAGGCGCCTGGTGGCGGGGTTGAAAGTTGGCAGACTGGCAATCTCGCTTTCGATTTTTTCCCATTCGGGGAGGGGATAGATGAAGAGGTTTTTATCCTGAATATCAATGGTGGCAATCAACTGACCGCCACACTGGTGCATCAGGGCATCGCGATACCTGGCCGGAATCGCCATTCTGCCCTTTGCATCCATATTGATTTCGTTATTTCCCCGAAACACTTACTTCCCCGGCTTTCCAAATAGGGCGAATAAACCACTATTCACCACTTTTTCCCACAATGGTTCACTATAGAGTGGCGCCGGCCAAAGTCAAGGCGTGAGAATCACTAAAAGGCCTGGAAATGCCTTTATTTTTCGGCAACTTACGAGAACCGGGTCACAATCTGCAGAATGCATGGAAGCGAAGACAAAGAAAAACAGGATTCTAAATATGCAAGTTAAAGTAATTTATGAGGAGGTATACATTGTCGGCATATACAAATGGCGGGAACCAGCCAAAGGTAATAAGACGGTATGGGCTGAAAAATAAGGGAGTCAGCCTGTAAGCCGGGTTCTGTCGTGGACAGTCATTCCTCTAGGGCGCAGATCACCCTGCGCCTCAAGCAACCTACCCGAATCCAGTGCGGGCCACACCAAAGGATTCCTATTTGGTCTTGCTCCGGGTGGGGTTTACCGTGCCGCAAGCTGTTGCCAGTTGCGCGGTGCGCTCTTACCGCACCCTTTCACCCTTACCTGTGCGCCGGCCCCTTCCGGGGAAGGTCACCGGGCCATCGGCGGTCTGCTCTCTGCTGCACTTTCCGTAGGCTCACGCCCCCCAGGGATTACCTGGCACCCTGCCCTTCGGAGCCCGGACTTTCCTCTCCCCCGGGCCAGACAACCCCCGGGGAATACCCATGGCAATTATCCAGCGTTCGGGGCAGCGACTGTCTGGCCGACTCCCGGCGCCAGCATAGCACGGACCGGGTTCGCCCGCGGCAAATAGTGCCTGCAGGCAGGCCATCACAGCAGCCCCGGCTGATACCGACAACAGGACCGGGGATTATTCCGGTGTCTCCTGCCGACGCAGCCCCAACGCCAGCTGATAGAGGCTGTTCTTGCTGCCATTGGTGATTCTGGCAGTGAGCGCTGCCGCCTGTTTCAGAGGCACCTCGGTCATCAGAATTGTCAGGATGCGCAACTGTTCGGTTTCATCCGGCCCGGCTTCGGCGGCGTTGGCGCCGCCAATCACCAGCACGATTTCTCCCCGTTGCTGGTTGGTGTCCGCTGCCACTTGCGCCACCAGCTCCGCCAGCGAACCGGTCAGCCAGGTCTCGTGGGTCTTGGTCAGCTCCCGCGCCAGCACCGCTGCCCGGTCACTGCCAAAATTCGACACCATGGCTTCCAGGGTTTCCAGCACCCGGTGTGGCGCCTCGTAGAAAATCAGGGTGCGGCTTTCTGTGGCGACCGCCGCCAGGCGCTTCTGGCGCTGACCGGCTTTCGCCGGCAAAAATCCCTCAAAAACAAAGCGATCACTGGGAATACCGGCACCGCTGAGGGCTGCGACCAGGGCACAGGGGCCCGGTACAGGGGTGACGAGGGATCCCTGCCGCCGCGCGGCCTGGACCAACCGAAAGCCCGGATCGGCTATCAGGGGCGTACCGGCGTCGGAAATCAGCGCCAGGTTTCGACCCTGGGCCAGGTCCTTCAAGATAATGTCCAGTTGCCGCTCGTCGCTGTGGTCGTGGTAGGCCATCATCGGCGTATGGATACCAAAGTGAGCCAGCAGTCGACCGCTGTGACGGGTATCTTCGGCAAGAATGACATCCACGGCTTTGAGAATGTCGAGGGCGCGGGGTACCATATCGCCCAGATTCCCTATGGGAGTCGCCACAATATAGAGGTCGCCTGCCTTGTTCGCCATGAGATTCCGCCTTTTAGACTGTCACCGGGCACTGCCCCTTATTCTCAGCGCCCTGCTGTTTTCCGGCTGCACCACGGCACCCGCACCTGAGCCGGAAGCATACAGGAGCGGTGAAAGGCTAATCCAGCTTGCAGAACAGGATCTGGAAGCCGCCCGGGATTTGCCCTCACCGCTACGGGAACAGCACCTGGTCCGGGCCGCTGGCAACTTCATTGCGGCCGACAGGCCGGAGCGGGCCGAAGCTATTCTGCAGCACCTCAAACCGGCACTGATGCCCCCCGAAACCCTGGCGGATTACAGCATTCTGTACAGCCGCCTGGCCCTGGCCGACGACCGGTTTTTCCTGGCCCGCAACCTGTTGGGTTACGAGCGTCTGGTCTCCAGCCTGCCGCAATTGCCCGTCGCAAAACGCATGACCCTGCACCAGTTGCGAGCTGATCTTTTCTCCCTGCTGGGGGAAGAGCAGGAAGGGGTCGCCGAGTATCGGCAATTGGCCGCTCTCAGCACCGACCCGATGGAAATCAGCGCAATTCACGACAAGCTCTGGCAGGCCCTGGGCCACATTCCCCGCTCCAGCCTGGAGAACCTGGCTGCTACCAGTACTGATCCCGAGCTTCAGGGCTGGTACAAACTGGCTCTGCTGACGCGCCAGAATACCGGTGATATCCGCCAGCAATTCCAGCAAGTCAAGGCATGGGAAAGCCTGAACCCCAACCATGCCGCCGCCAAATACCCACCCACCACCATCAGGCAGATTGAACAGGCCATCCTCGCCCTGCCCGCCAGGATTGCCCTGTTGCTGCCCCTCAGCGGCGAGTTCAGCACGGCCGCCAATACCGTGAGGGACGGCTTTCTGGCTGCATACTACCGGGTGCTGACCAGCACCGGCCAAACACCGGAAGTGCGCATTTACGATACAGAATCTGGTGTGGTATCGGTATACAACGAAGCCATTGCCGAGGGCGCTCAAATGGTTATCGGCCCTCTGCGCAAGGAAGACTTGGCCGCTCTGGCCGGGATGACCGAATTGCCGGTACCGGTAATCGGCCTGAACTACATGGAGGACGACTCTCTCTCACCACCGGGTCTCTACCAGTTTGGCCTGTCCATTGCTGACGAGGCCCGGCAGGCGGCGGACCGCGCCTGGATCGAGGGCCGGCGCACGGCACTGTCTGTCACACCGGATACCAGCTGGGGTCAATCTGCAATCGCGGCCTTTCGCGACGACTGGCAACAGCGGGGGGGAACCCTGATCGAAACCCCGGCCTATCCCTCTGAACTGCCCGACTTCTCCCCGGTATTGAGACCGGCGTTGTTGCTGGACCAGAGTGAAGAGCGGGCCAAGCGTCTGGAGCGGACCCTTGGTAAAAACCTGGAGTTCGTCCCCCGCCGCCGCCAGGATCTGGACATGGTGTTCATGGTGGCCTACCCGGACCAGGGCCGGCAGATAAAGCCAACTCTGGATTTCCTCTTTGCCGGAGACCTGCCCATCTACGCCACCTCCCATATCTACGACGGCATACCCAACCCGGGCAAGGACCGGGACCTGGAGGGAATTCGTTTCAGCGCCATGCCCTGGACCCTGTCGGGTGAGTTGTCGGCTGAAATGGAACCGGCGACAACCCTGGCGCCCGCCTACCGCAACCTGTTTGCCATGGGTATCGACGCCTACCAGTTACACCAGTGGATCGGTCTTATGGCCGCCCGGCCGGAGACAGAATTGCACGGCAAAACCGGACGCATACGGCTGGGCAGTGGCAACCGGTTACAGCGCAGCCAGCCCTGGGGTGAATTCCATTTCAGCCGCGTACGGCCGGCACCGCAACCGAAAGTCGGTACGGAATTGTGATGGCATTTTTTCGCAGTCGACGTGCCGGAAAGGGCGGCTTCAGTGGCGGCCTTGACGCTGACGACATCAATCCTGAAAGCAGTACCGACAGCGGCTCCGCGGCAGAAGCGTTTGCCCGCAGCTACCTGCGGCAGCAGGGTCTGGACATTGTCGCCACCAACTACCGCACCCGGCGGGGAGAGATCGATATTGTCGCCCGCGAGGGGGACATCCTCGCCTTCGTTGAAGTCAGGTTCCGTTCCGGCGGCAGTTTCGGTGGCGCCCTGGCATCCATTGATGTCCGCAAGCAACTGAGACTGGTGAACGCCGCCCGGCAGTACCTGCAGGAAAACAAACTGGTGGACGCCGCACCCTGCCGCTTTGATGCCCTCTGTCTGTCCCGGTCCAGGGGAACGACCTGGGAAGTGGACTGGATTCGGGACGCCTTTCGGCCCGAAAACTGAGCGCAGCATGGAACAATATGTCATCGACCTGTTCAACAACAGTATCGCCGCGAAGATGTCCGCCGGCGAGCATCTGGTTCTGCCCATCATCGAAAGCGGCACCCTGATCGTCGAGCGATTGCTCGACGATCAGGTTCTCTACACCTGCGGCAACGGACTGTCAATCTCCCTGGCCAATACACTGGCCCATTGCCTGCTGTACCAGTACCGAATGGAGAGACCGGGACTGCCGGCCTTTTGCCTTTCCTGCAATGTGATGAACGCCACCGGCATCACCAGTCAATCCAGTTTCAGCGACATCTACAGCAAGCAGTTGCGCTCCCTGGGACGCCAGGGTGACCTGCTGATCTGTTTCAGCGCAGGCGGCAATGACAGCAATCTGTTGCAGGCGGTAAAAACCGCCCACGACCGGGACATGACGGTCATTGCCTTTACCGCTTCGGGGGACAAGGATATCTCGGCACTATTGACCGGTGAGGATGTCGAACTTCGGGTCGAGCACGACGACCGCTATCGCATTCAGGAAATCCAGCTGTTATCCCTGTTTTGCGTTTGCGACCTGATCGAACAGCAACTTTTCGGAGGATAGACTTCATGGCAAAAAGCCGGGTGCTCGTGCTGCTGGGACTGATACTGGTCAGCACCGGCTGTACCACTGTAGTCCATAAAATTACGGACAAGCCCTTTGAACCCGATCCCATGGAGACCTCACTGGGCACGGACATAGACGATTTCCAGATCGAGATGCTGGTGGGGGTCAACATCAAGAAAGCCCACCCGCAACTGGAAAACGCCCACATCAATATCAACTCCTACAATGGCGTGATCCTGCTGACCGGCGAGGTCGCCTCGGACAGTCTGCGCAAACTCGCCGGCGATACCGCCCGCCACTACCGGGGGGTACGCCTGGTTCACAACCAGTTGCAGATCCAGGGCACCGCGTCAATGCTGTCCAGGGCCAATGACACCTGGCTCAGCACCAAGGTGCGCAGCAAGTTGCTGGCCAGAAACGACATCGATTCCGGCAAGATCAAGGTGGTAACCGAAAGCGGCGTGATTTACCTGATGGGAATCGTCACCCCGGTCATGGCGGAAAAGGCCGTCAGTATCGCCCGCACTACCGGCGGCGCCAGGCGGGTGGTCAAGGTGTTTGAATATGTCGAACCGCGTTAGCCCCGTCTTCCCCTGCACAATCGACGGGACCGGGCTAAATCGTATTTAGCCAACGGGATTCCGGGCATTGAACATCTGTTGCAGGCAATCCAGGACCGGAGCCGCCAGCAACGGTGAAACGTCCACCCGGTTGGAAGGGTGAGCGATGGTGTTGGTGGTGACCAGTTGACCAAGCCCGGCCTCCAGCAACTTCGTATCGACACCATCGGCAAAAATGCCGTGGACCGCCGCGCATTCAATATGTTCAATGCCCCGGGACCGCAGTGCAGCAATGCATTGCAGAATGGTCTGGCCGCTGGCAATGACATCGTCGATGATCACCGCCGCGCTCCGGCGATACGCCCCCGTATCCGGCAGGGAAACCGTCACACTGCGATCGCCAAGTCGCTGTTTGGCGGCCACCAGCCAGGGGTGGCCACTGCGACCGGCAATGTCGGCGACCCACTGCTCGCTCTCGGCATCGGGGCCCACCAGCAACAGGTTCTCTCGGTTCTTTAACCAGTCCGCCAGTGCCGGCGACGCCCGAACCACCCGGCAGGGAACCTGGTAAATTTCCTCCAGTGCATGGTAGCGGTGCAGGTGGGGATCCACGGTCACCAGCCAGTCCATGTGCATTGACAGGTCCCGGGCAAACAGGCGGGACGTCACGGCCTCCCCGTCGGCAAACCGGCGGTCCTGGCGCATGTAGGCAAGGTAGGGTGCCACCAGGCCCACCGAGGCCGCCCCCAGTTCCCGCAGCGTTTCCAAAAGAAACAGCAGGGGCAGATATTTACCATTGGGATGGGACAGATCCGCCACCACCAGGCAGTGGCGGTCGGTTACCGGGGTCAGAATGCGCAACCAGACCTCCCCGTCCGGAAACAATCGGCTGCTCAATTGTCCCGCCTGTCCGTCAATGGCGGCTGTCAACTTGTCCACCAGCGGCTGCGGTTGCAGAGCAAACACCAGTGGCACCGGTCCGGCACTGATCATCATCTCAGCTCCAGAGTGAATATGGACGCATGGTTTTGATAGTAATCCAGCGCGTAATCCCTCTCCCCGTTGCTTTCACTGTACAGGGTAAACAGGGGCGTGTCCCGGGTGACTACGTCACCGATTCGGGCGTGGAGGCGCAGCCCGGCGGCCGGGTTGAACGGTGCCCCCGCCAGCTTGGCCAGTCGTGACAACTGCCGGTTGTCGATATCGATAACGATCGCCTCACAGGCGGCTTTTTCCGTATGCTGGAATCGGGCTTCAGGCAGGGTACGCAGGCCGCCCTGGGCCCGGCAAATGCGCTGAAACTGCTCCCAGGCCTGGCCGCTGTCGAGTATCTCCCTGGCTTTTTCATGGCAGGCCTCCAGACTGCTGTTATCGGCCAGGTCCAGTAAATGCGCCGTCAGAAACAGGGCGCGGTCCCGCAAATCCAAGGGCGCCCGGGCTTCACCGCGAAGCACCGCCAGGAAATCCCTCGCCTCCTGCACCGGCCCGATGCCCTCGCCCACCGGCTGGCTGCCATCCGTGACCAGGCAGCGAATGTGAATGCCGAGAGCAGCACCCACCTCGGTAAACAGGGACGAAAGGCGATCGGCCTGGGGCCGGTCGCGCACCTTGGCGGTGGGGCCCACCGGAATATCGATGATGGCGTGGGTGGACCCGGCGGCGATTTTTTTTGACAGCACCGAGGCGATCAGCTGCCCCTCCCCGTCCAGGTCCAGGGCCCGTTCAATACGTATCATCAGGTCATCGGCAGGACTCAGATTGACGGCGCCACCCCAGACCAGGCAGGCCCCCGTATCGGCCACAACCTTTTGTATTTCCGCCAGGGAAAGATCCACCCGGGTCAGGGTTTCCATGGTGTCTGCCGTGCCCGCCGGCGAGGTGATGGCCCGGGACGAGGTTTTGGGCATGACCAGACCGGCGACGCTGGCAATCGCCACCACCAGGGGCGTGGTGCGATTGCCCGGCAGGCCACCGATGCAGTGTTTGTCAAAAATACGGTCCCGTCCCGGCCATTGCAGCCGCTGGCCACAGGCCACCATGGCCCGGGTGAGGCTGATAATCTCGTCGAGATTGAGGCGGTTGCCGGCGCAGACCGTGAGAAAACTGGCAATTTCAATATCGCTGTACCGGTGCTCGCTGATATCGGCGACGACATCGCTGAACTCGGCCTGGCTCAGGCCGTGACCGAATATTTTTTTTCGAAGCACCGACAGCGAGGTCAGCACCGGTGCATGGACAATGGTGACAGCATCCCCCGCTTTCACCCCCAGCCGCAGCAAGGCCACCTTGGACAGGCCGATTCGCCCCTGGGGCAACACCGGGTTATCGACGATATTGAGCGTGGCGATGACGGCCATCTCACCGGCCCGGACCTCCACCCGGGAACTGGCGGTAAAACCCTCAGCGCGGCAGACATGGCAATCCTCGCGCATATAGATCACCGGTTCCTGGTGGGTATTGATCCCCATGTCGACAACGGTCAGTCGATTGCTGTTGGTCATTGAGGCTGACTCCGGTATTGGGCGGCTTGAGCTGCTTCTCTGGGCTGCGGGCTGGCAGTCACTATCCTAACGCCATTCGTACCACCTTTTTATTCTCCAGACCATATCCCTCAGCCGGCAGGACCTTGATGTCCTTTTGCTACTGATAGCAACCCGGAAACAAAATCGGCCGACAGAATCCGTGCAAGGGGACGCCGCCACCAGCAAGGAAGCGAACCACGGCGGTCCTGTCCCTGTTGGCCGGGCCCGTAATCGGCCGGATCACTGCAGGTAATACAGCAGGATCGACACCAGCGGGCTTCCCAAATAGACGAATACGGAAGGCATCAGGCATTGGCTCAATCGAATATCCTGCTCAATCTCAGTCTCCCCCAGCCTCTCCCCGGAGATGTGTAACAGCGTTGCCTCAATATGCCCGGGGCCTTCACCGTCGGGAAGATTTTTAATTGCGGAAGACACCAGTTCGTTATAGGCCTTGACCACCCGCAACTGCCTTCTTCTGA
>QJWQ01000143.1 GCA_003235325.1 Gammaproteobacteria bacterium
GCTGCTCTGGGCAGAGTGTCAGGAACCGAGCATTACCGGCAGAAATTGCAGTAACAATAAGAGCAGCCGGCGACGCAGCGCCGATTGAACCCCGACAGGCACCAATCCGGCGCCTTCACCCTCAAAAACAGAAAATATAAAACGGTTACACCGGAGGAAAGAAATGAAACGAATGCAAACCCATGCCCGGCAACTGGCCGGCATCGGCCTCAGCCTGTTGTTGCTGGCCCTGAGTCCGATGGTAACAGCCGAGGACGGTCTCAACCTGACCTCACCGGACGGCACCATCAAGGTGGCAGTGACCGTCGACAAGGAAGTCAGCTATAGCGTCAGCGTTGATGGCAAGGAAGTGCTGATGCCCTCCCGCCTGTCCCTGCAAATCGACAAAAAACTGGACCTGCAGCACAAGCCCAAAGTGGTCGAGGTAAAACGCCGATCTGTCGACCAGGTGCTGGAACCGGAGGTGCGGGTCAAGTCGGCCACCATCCGCGACCACTTCAATGAAATGACCCTGGTGTTCGACAACCAGTATGCAGTTGCCTTTCGCGCCTTTGACAACGGTGTCGCCTACCGCTACGAAACCAGCCTGCCCGACCAGGTGACCGTCAACGCCGAACTGGTGGAATACGTCGTCGGTCCGGACAGTCACGTCTACTATCCCGAAGAAGACGGCTTCTACTCCCACAACGAGCGCTCCTATATCTACCAGCCCATCGGCGCTATCGGCAAGAAGAAACTGGCCAGCACTCCAGCCCTGGTGGCAACCGGCGCCGTCAAGCTACTGATTACCGAATCGGACCTGCGGGACTACGCCGGACTCTGGCTGCTCGGCAATGGCAAGGACCGGCTGGTGGGCACCCTGCCCGGGTTTCCCCTGGCCAAAGAGATACTCAACCCCAACACGATGAAACCGTTTCCGTCGCCTGACGGCCCGGGCCCGGATCGCAATGAGCCGATTACCAAGCGCGCCGACTACCTGGCAAAAACGGATGGTACCCGCACCTACCCCTGGCGCGTTCTGGGTATTGCCAAGCAGGACGGCGACCTGATCACCAACCAGCTGACCTACCAGCTGGCCGAGCCCAACCGGATCGGAGACGTGTCCTGGATCAAGCCCGGCAAGGTGGCCTGGGACTGGTGGAACGCCAACAACCTGTTCGGCGTCGATTTTGCCGCCGGCGTCAATACCGAGACCTACATGTACTACATCGACTTCGCGGCGGAGTACGGTCTCGAGTACGTGATTCTCGACGAGGGCTGGTACCCTCTTGGCGACCTGCTGGGTTCCCTGCCCAACATGGACGTGCCGGCACTGATCGCCCATGCCAAGTCCAAGGGTGTCGAACTCATCCTCTGGACTTCCTGGATGACGCTGCGAGACCAGTTTGAGCCTGCCCTGGATCGCATCGCCGAACTGGGGGCCGTCGGTATCAAGCCGGACTTTTTCCAGCGGGACGACCAGGAGATGGTCAACTTCTACTGGCAGATAGCCGAGGAAGCCGCCAAGCGCCACCTGATGGTGGATTTCCACGGCGCCTATAAACCGACCGGCCTGCGCCGCACCTACCCCAATGTCATCAGCCGCGAAGGGGTCAAGGGTCTGGAATGGAACAAATGGAGTTACGACAGCACCCCGGAACACAACACCACGCTGCCTTTTATCCGTATGGCGGCCGGTCCCATGGATTATACCCCCGGAGCCATGCGCAACGCCCACGGGCCGAAGTCTTTCGTGCCCGTCGACCCCAATGCCGGCGTCACCCAGGATTTCAACATCCGTTTCGAACGGCCCATGAGCCAGACCACCCGGGTGCACCAGATGGCGATGCTGACCGTGTTTGAAAGCCCGCTGCAAATGCTGGCCGATACGCCCACCAACTACCAGCGGGAACATGAGTGCACCGAATTCATGTCCAAAGTGCCCTCGGTCTGGGATGAAACCCGTGTTCTGGGCGGCGCCGTTGGTGATTTCATCGCCGTCGCCCGCCGCCATGGTGACGACTGGTTTATCGGCGCCATGACCGATGAGAACGGCCGCGACCTGTCCATCGATCTGTCCTTCCTGGGCGATGGCGACTACGACATGGTGATCTTCCAGGACGGCGTTAATTCCAACCGCTGGGCCGAGGATTACAAGAAAGTTACCAAAACGGTAACCAGCGCGGACAAACTCACTGCCAGCCTGCACAAGGCAGGGGGGTGGACAGCTCGACTTACAGCGAAGTAGCCGGAACCATAGGGTTCCCCAGGAGCACTTCCGCCTCTATCTTAACGTGTGTGTGTGGCGATGTAACAACAGCAGTCCCCTTTCGCCACTTAAATTAATTGAAACAATGAGTTAAACAGGAGATGGGCTGGTTATTCAGGACAGAGCCTTATCAACCCTGGCGAGGAAGGCCGTCGTCAGCAAGGCTGGACCAAAATCGATACGTTCTTTGTCCAGGAGTTGATTCCCCAACATGAGCCCGGATTCTGGGATGCTATTCAACCGGAGTTCGGACATATCACCGGCAACTTTATGTTGCCGGTGAGCGGTACCACGGAATGCAATCTCCAACTAGCCCCGCCGATAACGAGTAGCTTTTTTCCTGGCCTAAGGGTTCAGGTGAATCTTGTTGTCACCTGAGTATTTACAGGATGCGGTCTCTTCGGCAGATCATGTACTTTACGAGCTGTCTGGCAGCATTCAAGAGCCAGATCGAACTGGACAAGTACTTCCGGGCCTGCAATTCGCTGGCTCCGCTGCAGCCCTAATCGCGACGAATCCAGGGCCCGCCGTTGTTTTCGTATTTTGCCATTCTTCGTGGCTTTGGAATCATCGGACAGACAAATACTCAAGGGATTGGCTGGTATTGATCAAAGGCGCGGGTACTTTTTTTCGTTAGACCATACAGACTGATATCCGAGATTGATTAGACCAAAGCGGACCTTTTTGTATGGAGAAATTGCCCTGTCAGTACTTGTAGATTGTATTGGTGATTTTTAATCGATGCGTCTGCGCAAAATATTTTAAAAGAAGTAGTTTTTTAGGGCCTGTTAACACTAATGGTTTTATCGTTGCTGGTGGCCATTTTTCTGCCCGGCGAGGCAGAATGAGCGTGGTATAGTGACTCTACATGAGCGATTGATAACGAAGCGGGGCAAAAAATGGACCCAGCCCTCCGGGTTGAGTCTAAAAAATCACCACTCAGCGTTGCTCGTCGCTTATTTGGAGTAACCAAACTACACTCCTCG
>QJWQ01000178.1 GCA_003235325.1 Gammaproteobacteria bacterium
GGCGCTGCTGTCGATTTTCAGGATGGTTCTAACCGCTTTGTTCATTGCAATATCTCCTCAATTTGACTGGTAATGGTTCGGTTCAAGCTGATTTCCTGATCTGGAAGACAGTTCGAATCAACATGGGACCAGCTTATTGGTTCTCTCTTTAGAGAAAAACAGCGATAATCACAAATGGATATTGCGATTTGGAGAACAATAGGTGAGCCGTGAGCAAATTTGAGGAAATGGAAACCTTTGTCAGGGTAGTGGAGGCCGGCACCATCACGCTGGCGGCCGAGCGCATGAACATTGCCAAATCAGCGGTCAGCCGGCGTCTCTCGGACCTCGAGGAACGCCTGCACGCCCAGCTGTTTATCCGGACCACCCGCAAATTGACCCTGACCGATACCGGTCAGAGTTTCTACGAACGCTGTGTCAGCATTCTCGCCGATGTCGAGGAAACCGAGGCCCGGGTCAGCCTGGTGCACAGTGAATTGCACGGCAGGTTGCGGGTAGCCCTGCCCCTATCCTTCGGCCAACTGCAAATGGCGGATGCCCTCACGAATTTTATCTGTCAGAACCGCGGCCTGGTCCTGGACCTGGACTTCAGCGACCGGCGCGTGGATATCGTGCAGGAGGGGTTTGATGTTGCCATCCGTATCGGCTCCCTGGAGGATTCGACCCTGATAGCCCGGCGCTTTGCCCGGATTCGCATGATGCTTTGCGCCAGCCCGGACTACCTGCAGCGAATGGGCACCCCGACCACTGCCGAAGACCTGAAACAGCACCGGGTACTGGCCTACAGCCTGAGTTCGGACCCCGGCCTCCGCTTTCGGCTGCCCACTGGCGAAAATCAGTCTCTTGTGCTGCCGGAAGCCCTGTCCGCGAACTCGGGAGAATTCCTGCTGGAGGCCGGCATCAAAGGCCTGGGGCTGTCCTACGGTCCCACCTTCATCGCCCACCAGGCGGTGGAAAAAGGATTGCTGGTGCCACTGCTCACGGACCATGACTGGTTCATCGGCAACGCGCACCTGCTCTATCCCCGCACCCGGCACCTGTCGGCGCGGGTCCGGAGTTTTGTCGATTTTATCGTCGAGCGATTTGCCGGCCTGCCCCCCTGGGATTGCCGGCTGGCGGAGATGGGTTTTATCCGGCAGGGGGCCTGAGACCGGGGTCGACGGACACGCCCGGTACTTTACAAGTGAAGCTGGTCAGGCACGTGAAGCTGGTCAGGCCCCGCCGGTCAGGCCCCGCCGGTATTTTCCGAGGACTGGCCGGAACCCCGTCGAGGCCAGCTGTGAATCCGCCGGTGCAGCCAGGCCAGCGCCAGCAGGGTCAGGCCGAGGCCCATAAACGAGGCGACCCGCCACAGACCCTGCAGGTCGGACATGTCCACCAGGAATATCTTGGCAATGACCACCGCCAGCAGGGCCATCCCGGCCTTGTACAGGTCCCGCAAACGCCAGTGGGCGCCGGCCAGGATAGCGGCAATGGCCATCACCAGCCAGATGACGGAGTAGGTGTAAAGCTCGCCGTCACTGGTGGCGCGATGCAGGCTGAGATAACCGTCCTGCCACAGGTGGCGAATCTCCAGGGTAACAAATACCAGCGCGCCGAGACCCGCCAGGCCCAGGGCCGGGCGTCGAAATCGCCTCTCGTGGTAACCGGCCACCAGCAGGGCCAGCAGTACCGGCAGGCCATAGGCCAGCAGCAGGATATTGAACACCGGTGTTGCGCCGACGTCCTGGCGGCTCCACCAGGGGTTGTTCAGGGTCAGGCTGATGCCATAGCTGGCCGTGGCCAGGGCCAGCAGAATTCTTGAACAGACCCTGTAGAAGTGGCCCAGGTTTTCGCTGACTTTGGCCCGATGACAGTAGGTCAGGGCCATGGCTGCCCACAGTGAGCCGTTGATGGCCGACTCGGTAAGACTGTAGCGGTGGACAAAGATGGCGCCATCATAGAGCCAGTAGCGCACCTCCGCCCCCAGGGTCAGCACCAGCAGGTGCAGTGTCGCCGCCGACAGCCATTTGAACATCACCGGCTGCGACCGGCACTGCCGGGCCGCCAGGGCGCAAAACAGGGTGGCGCCGCCATAGGTCCACAGGGACCAGTGCACATCTGTGGGGTAACTCAACAGCCAGGGATTGAAGGTAAGCCTGGTCACCACCACGGCCATCAATACCTTGATGATGGTCCCCAGCCAGGGCAACGGGTAGCGCTGCATCAGCCAGCTGAGGGACAGCAACTGGGCGGCGAGGGCGAGGGACAGGCCCGCTTCCCGAAAATACATGGTCACCGCCAGGGAATAGGCACAGTGTGCGCCCAGGGTCAACCACAGGGCGATGCCATTGGCCGCCTGGCGCAACCGGTCCCGATTCAGCCTGGTGCCGGCCAGCAGGGCATAGGTGGCGCCGGCCATCAGTGTTACCAGGCTCCAGGTCAGGGACTGGGACAGGCCGTTGACCAGCAGCCAGGCCGAGGCCAGCCAGGCCAGGGGTGCCAGCAGAGCCAGGGCAAACCAGCCGTGGGCAAATCCCCTGGCCCGAAGATGCAGTGCGGCGAGAGCCGAGTAGAGCAGCGCCATCATGCCGGCAAAGGCCAGATATCGCGGCTGGTCGGCAAGGGTCAGTCCCGACAGAATGAACTGGTCGAGGTTGGCATCAAATCGGATGGCGGTCAGCAGCCAGGCCAGCCATTGCACCGCCAGGGTCAGCCAGGGCAGACCGCTCAAGGCATCCCGCCGCCGGGCGGCAAGGCCGATAACCACCACAAGAGGCGCCCAGAGGCCGAAGGCATCGGCGGTAAATCCCTGACGGTAAATCGATATGGCCCAGGCCAGAATCACCAGGCACAGGGTTGCCTGATTGAGTTGAACCCTGATCTCCAGCGTCTTTCTCTTGAACAGTCCCTTGAATACACATTTGCCGGCCAGACGACGGCTGAACAGGGTGGTTGACTGGGCCCCGGGTTCCACGGAATTGCCCATGGAAGATATGCGCCCCTGAAGCAGCCAGTCAAACGCGGGTATGGCCACCAGGCCCCAGGCCAGCAGCGCCAGGTAGAGGCCGCGAAAGTCAGCCGCCTGGTAGGCGGTAAGGGATATCAGCCACCAGCCGAGGCTGCCGGCCACCAGGCCCCACCAGAGCCAGGGCCGATAGACGTAGCGCAATAACAGCAGGGCGGCGCTGCTGATGATCAGGCTGTAGACCATGGCGCCGACGATATTGCCGCTGTTGTTGCTGACCAGGATGGGCACTACGTAGGCGCCGATTAGGCCGATGATCGCCAGCAACGGGCCGTGCAGCAACGACAGGGCCATGGTGGCAAGGGAGACCGCCGCCAGTAACAGGAAGGTCCAGCGCGGGTCCAGCAGCTGGTACAGGTGCAGGGCCGCCAGCAGGGCGCCATAGAGGGTAATGCTGGCGCCCCCGGCCAGCGAGGCAAACACCGGATCGCTGCCGCCGGTGCGGCGGCGCAGCCACTCGGCGGCCACATGCAACCCGATGCCGGTAAGCAGGGCGGCAATAATCCGGGCGCCGGGGCCCAGCAGCCCGGTGTCAATACCGTACTTGACCATGAAAATACCGGCCAGGGCGACGCTGATGCCGCCGAGCCAGATCATCCAGTTGTCAATCAGGCTGTCGAGCCAGACAGGGCGGCCCCTGCCGGCAGTCCCGGCCCCGGCAGTGCGCCACTGGCCGCCGGTAGCGGAGGCTGTGCCGGCGGCCACGGCAGTGGCAAATGGCTGCGCCACTGCCTTCGATGGTTTTGACCCTGCACTTTCAAACGGTGCCGATTCCGGTGCTACCCTGGCGGAGGATTCCCGGGGAGCCTCCCGAACCTCGTTAGCCCCGTGGACCGGGCTGATCTCTTGAGCCGGGGTAGCCTCCTGAGCCGGGCCAGGCTCCCGATCTGGAATTGCCTCTTTGTCCCGGGAGAGTTGCTGTCGCAACCGGGCGAGTTCCGAGGTCAGACGCGCTACCTGGGAGCGCAGTTCCCTGACCTGGAAAAATGCCAGCCAGCCGAGTACCGACCCGATGGCCACGCCCAGGAAAAGCATGGCAACCCACATTATCAATACTTCCATTTATGCTCCCGGATATCGGCGCCCGCTGTCGACGCAATAATTGCGGCGACTATTGCCGGTTTGCCCGGTCAGGTCAACCGCACAGGCCAGATTGCGGGCCAGGTGAATTCGGGACTTGCTGGCGGCGAAAACAGGTTGTAGTCTCACGGATTAGGGGAAGTAGTTCTCACAGCGCATTAACTCCAAAAGAAGTTCCTTGAGATAGCCCGTACAACCATTGATCATCTGCTCTTCCAATGAGTCTGAAACGCGTTCACCAGCCATTGAGAATATGAAACGACATTTTTCCATCGCCGGCATGTTAAATACGTCGCTGATTTTAGTGGCGATTGCCAGCGTTTGTCTGGCTGCGGTGCTGCTCGTTCGCAACGAATACGAATCCCGCATAAATGCACTGATCGACGACAGCGTCAGGCTGTCGTCAGGCGATACGATTTTACAATTGGCGGCCAACTTTCGTGACAAGAAAATGCTCGGGGACAAACTCGATCAATTCTTCTTCTACCCTGCGGTTCAATATGTCGCCATCAGGGATCAGTCCGGCCAGGTCCTGGTCCAGAGGGATCGTACCGCTGGCGGGGCGGGCTATGACGCCCCGGCTTTCGCCTCATTAAGGCGGGGACTGGACTCCCTGGAACCCGGCCGAACAAGCCGCTGGCAATCGGCGGGCTGGGAGCAGTATATGGATGTCACCGTTCCCGTATTTGCCGGGGTGAATCCGTTGAACCCGTTTGATAGTGAAAACCGGTATTCGGAGGCCCTGGCCAATTTGGGTCAGGTCGAAAGCGAATACCTGTCCGGCTTTGTGCACCTGGGTGTCAACCTCGGTGAGCTCCGACAAAACCTGGTGCCCTACAGCATAAAAATCGGTTTGCTGGCGCTGACGTTTCTGCTTTTATTCATTGTCTTCACCATGTTCGTCACCCGCTATGCCACTGCGCCTCTGACCGTGCTGGCGCAGTTGGCGGAGGAAATTGCCAACGGCAAGCTGGACAAAAAATTTTCCGTTCGCGGTGTCGGTGAGGCACGGCAGATTACCGCCATGCTCAACCTTATCCTGGAAGAGCTCAATGTCTACCGAACAAAGGTCAACCTGGATAACCAGCTGCTCAGCCTGCAGGTGGACGAGCGCAACCAGCAACTGGAAAAACGCAACAGGGAACTGAGCAAGGCGGTGTCCCAGATTACCGTGGCCAGGAACAGGTTGCGCCAGCTGGCCTATTACGACAGCCTCACGTCCCTGCCCAATCGCCAGCTGTTTACCGAGCAGTTGGACCTGTTGCTGCGACTGGGCAGCAGGGAGGACAAAAAACTCGCGGTCATGTTTGTCGACCTGGACAATTTCAAGCGCATCAACGATTCCCTGGGCCACAGTGTCGGCGACCAGTTGCTGGTGAAAGTAGCAGATCGGCTGAGCCGGACGCTGAGAGACAGCGACCTGGTGGCCCAGTACGTGGGCAGCGAGTCCAGGATCGGGGTTTCCCGACTCGGTGGCGACGAGTTTACTGTGGTGCTGAACAATCTCGATACCTACGATAGTGCCGGTATCGTCGCGGAAAGGTTGCTGTTGACCCTGAGAAAACCCATGCATGTCGGCGGCCATGAACTGGTGGTGACCCCCAGCATCGGTATCGCCGTGGCGCCCAGGGATGCCAGAACCGTCGAGGATATTCTGAAACTGTCCGATATGGCCATGTACCACGCCAAGACCTCGGGCAGAAACAAATACACGTTCTATGACAGCGCCATGCAGGGGGCCGGCGTTGACCGCCTGAGAATGGAAACCGATCTGCGCAAGGCACTGGACAGAGAGGAATTTGTCCTCTACTACCAGCCCCAGGTCGACACCCGAACCGGTGAGATCGTCGGCGCCGAAGCACTCATTCGCTGGAATCATCCGGAGCAGGGCCTGGTGGCGCCATTTCAATTTATTCCGCTGGCCGAGGAAATGGGGCTTATCGTCGAAATGGGTGCCTGGACCCTTATGGATGCCTGTCGCCAGAGCAAGACCTTTAATCGACAGGGACTGCCATTGCCCAAGGTTGCCGTCAATGTCTCCAGCCTGCAATTCAACGCCTCCTTCTCCACACTGGTGAGAAATGTGCTCGAAGATACCGGGCTCGATGCTTCCATGCTGGAAATTGAGCTCACCGAAGGCGTCATTATGAGCAACGCCCAGGCCTCGATCGATGCCCTGCTCAGGCTCAAGAGGCTGGGTGTGAGTATTTCGGTCGATGATTTTGGCACCGGCTATTCCTCACTGAACTATCTCAGCCGCTTTCCCCTGGATGAACTCAAGATCGATCGCAGTTTTATCATCGAACTGGACAAGGGCCAGACCCATTCCACCCTGGTCAGCGCCATCATTGCCATGGGCCAGAGCCTGAATCTTCGCCTGGTGGCGGAAGGGGTCGATACGGTCGAGCAGTTCAGATTCCTGTCCGATAAAAATGTCGATGTCATACAGGGCTTCCTGTTCAGCAAGCCGGTGCCCGCCGAGGAATTCAGTCAACTGCTGCGGAACAATCCGTTTCCGGAGATGATCAGGGACATGACCTCGAAACCCCACAGAGCCCTGGCATCGGCCTGATCGTCCTGTAATCGGATCTGATACAGACGTCAGGGAGTGGTTGAAAGGCGCTGTTGAAAGCCTGATCCGGTCGGCCTGCCAATGACGCAACAGGGCTTTTAATCGACTCTTGTTCCACGGGTATTCGACGGCTATTCGACGCTCAATCCATAGTATTAACCCGGCAAGCTTTTATGCAGGGTTAATGGGGCACATGGAGGTGCCGCCATTGGCCGCAGGTCAATGCCAGCCCTTAAAATACAAGGAACTTCGCACAGTTCCGCCAGTATTTTGAGGGCGTGCAACTTAATAGGCAGGAAGCCTATGTAGTTGCCGGGTTAATAGCGGAGACGTTTTCCGGACTGTTGCGGTAGGCGGCAAACTGGCTGGTACCCAGCCACTTGCTGACGTTCTGCACGTAGAAGGGCGGGCCGACAACTTTCAGATTGTCTTTTTTGCAGGCCGACAAAATACTCATTTCGCCATACCAGACCCGGCCCAGTGTGGCCAGATCCGCGGTAATGTAAACGTCGACGTCGCAGCCGATATTGTCCTCGCAGACCTGGGTTGAACCGTCCCGAACCAGGATAAATTTTTTCACCGGTTCATTTTCCCCGGTGACATTGACCTGGATCGTGCATTCCCCCCCGGGAAGCTGTTCGGTATTCAATGCCACCGCATAGTCGCGAACGATCGCGGATATATTCAGCTGATCCGGGTCCATGCGCTCGAAAACCCACTGTATGCCCCACTTGCCCAACTCGGTCAGCACCGGTTTCAGCGCCAGGCCCGAAGGCGTCAGCAGGTACTGATAACCTTTTTTTTCGGGGATTTTCTTGCGAACGATGATGCCCTGATCTTCCAGGGATTTCAGTCGGGAAGTGAGCAGGGACGGCGACATCTTTGGCAGCAACTGTGTGAATTCGGAAAAGTGCCGGGCGCCCATCAACATTTCGCGAATGATTTGCAGGGTCCAGCGTTCACAGAGCACGGAGGCCGCCTTGGAAATGGGGCAGGCTTCTTCATAGTCAAACATGGTTCACCTCTTTACTTCTTCACCTTTACAGATCGGGGGCGATTACTACAAATTCTGGAGTCGATTGCTACAGGTTTTGCACTATAGCAAAAAGGTCTCCCTGCCTAACATTTCGATCCATCAGGCCCCGTTACCTGATGGACTGAAACCGGATATTAATTTAGGAGACTGCATTATGAGCAACGACACTATCACCAAAAAAGAAGTTACCGATGAAAAAGTTACAAACGACAATATCAGCGAGGCGATTGCCGCCAGCGCAAACAACGACCTGATTATCGTGATGACCAGGGGAATTAGTGACGAAGTGTCGTCAGTTGGCCTGACTCTGGCCAATGGCGCCATGACCGCCGGCATGACGGTGGGACTGTTCCTGACCAGCAATGCCATTGACCTGGTGCGAAAAGGCGGCGTGGATCATACCCACGTGCACCCCATGGAATCCCTGAAGGACCTGCTCCATGCCTTTATCGATCGGGGTGGCAAGGTCTGGGCCTGCCCGCCCTGCACCAATGCCCGTGGCTATGATCAGGCCAGCCTGATTGAGGGCGTGGAAATCCACGGCGCCAGTGTGATCTTTGAAAGGATCAAGGCGGGCGCTGCGACCCTGACCTTTTAAGCCAGGGCAGGCTTTAATCAGGGCATCCCAAAGTGTTTGCGAATGTGGCGCGGGCCGGACCAATCCGGTGCCGCGCTGCGTCGGCGCTACCGCCCGGAAACTATTAACCCGGCAAGCTTTTGTGCAGGGTTAATGTGGTACATGGAGGTGCCGCCATTAGCCGAAGGCCAATGCAAGCCCTTAAAATACAAGGAACTTCGCACAGTTCCGCCAGTATTTTAAGGGCGCGCAACACAACAGATAGGGAAATCTGTTGTGTTGCCTGGTAATTAACCCGGCAAGCTTAAATGCTGGGTTGATGCGGCACATGGAGGTGCCGCCATTGGCCGCAGGCCAATGCAAGCCATAGAAATACCAGGTAATTCGCAAATTACCGCCAGTATTTCTGGGGCGCGCAACAAGACCGATAAGGAAATCGGTTTTGTTGCATGGTTAATAGCTCAACAACCGCATCGGCGAGACCCGCACCACGCGCCGGGTGCCGGCGTAGCCCGCCAGACCGATTACGGCGGACGCCGCCAGCGGCGTCAGTGTCAGCAACAGCAGATTGACTTCGAAATCCAGTTCAAACACGCGACTGTACAGGTACCAGCGCAGCAGCTCGCAGCCGGTCACCGCCAGCAATCCGGCCGCCAGTCCCAGCAGGCCGAATTCTGCCAGACAGGCCCGGCGCAGGTAGCTGCGGCTGGCGCCGACGGCGCGCATCAGGGCGCCTTCCTGCAGGCGCTCGTCGGCGGTGGTCATGATCACTGCAAACAGTACCGCGAAGCCGCCGAGCAGGACAAATACCAGCATCAGTTCCACCGCCAGGCTGACCTGGCTCAGGATCAGTTGCAGCCGCTCCAGGAAGGCGTCGATCTCGATAATGGTCACCGAGGGAAAGTGGTCGAGCAGCGTCAGCACCAGGTTTCTCTGGGACGCCTCCAGGCGAAAACTGGTGAGGTAGGTCACCGGCAGTCCCGCCAATTTTGACTCGGGAAAGATGATGTAGAAGTTGGGGGTGAAGGACTCCCAGACCAGGGAGCGCAGGCTGGTGACCGTGGCATCGAACTGGTAGCCGCCGGCGTCAAATCCGAGCCGGTCGCCGATGCCGATACCGAGCTTGCCGGCGTAATCCGCCTCCACCGAAATACCGTCGTCCACCGGTGGCCACTGGCCCTCGACGATGCTGTTCTTGTAGGGCAGGGTATCGGTCCAGGTCAGGTTCAGTTCCCGGTTGGTGTCCAGGTCGTCCCGCACCGGCACCGGATCGCCGTTGATACTCACCAGCCGGCCGCGGACGATGGGGTAAATCGGTTGTTCCACGGCGGCGTCCTTCAGCGCCTGGCTGAAGGCCTCGATCTCGAAGGGCATGATGTTGAAGGCAAAGTGATTCGGTACGTTGTCCGGCAACTGCAGTTGCCAATCCGCCAGCAGATCGGTGCGCAACTGGCCGATCAGCAGCATCACCCACAGGCTCAGGGCAAAGGCCAGAATCTGGCTGGTGCTGGTGGCGCCGTGGTTGGCCAGGTTGCGCAGGCTGCGACCGAGCAGGGTGCGTTGCGGCAGTACCGCCCGGCGCAATCGCCTGAGTCCGATAAATACCAGGCCGCCGACTGCCAGCACCGCCACCAGGCTGGCCAGCAGTACCAGGATCACGCGACCCACATCCTCGAACAACAGCAGGATAATGGTGGCCAGCATGGCCGCGGCGAGGCCGTAAACCAGCCAGCCGGACAGGGGCATGGGCACCAGGTCCCGGCGGAAAATGCGCAGCGGTGAGATACGGGCCAGTCGCAACAGCGGTGGCAGGGCGAAACCGGTTGACAGCAGGGCGCCGGTGGCCGCCGCCGTGAGCAGGGGTTGCAGACCGGCTCGGGGCAGGCCGGTGGGCAACAGGGGCGCAATGGTGCTGATCAGGATGTCGTGGCAGACCCAGCCGACGGCGCAGCCGAGCAGCACGGCGGCGCTGGTCAGCAGCAACAACTGATACAGGTAGATTTGCCGGATCTGTTTGTGCAGGGCGCCGAGGCAACGCAGGGTGGCGCTGACATCGAAGTGGCGCTCACTGTAGCGCCGGGCCGCCAGGGCGATGGCAATGGCGGCCAGGACGATGGCCAGCAGGGCAGTCAGCTTGATGAACTGGATCGCCCGCAACAGCGCCTCGCCGGCACTGGTCTCGGTGCCCATGGGGTCAACCAGTCGATGGCCGGTGGTCATCAGCGGCTCCAGCCTGGCTTTCAGCTCGGCAATGGCTGCGTCCGAATCGTTGCCGGCCGGGGCGTCGCCGGCACTCGAGGGCTTTCGGGCAAACAGGATCTTGTAGCGCACCCGGCTGCCGGGACCCAGTACCTCGGCGGCGTCCAGGTCGGCGGCGTTGATCATGACCCGGGGCGCGAACTGGAACAGCACGTTGCCCTGGTCCGGTTCGTAGGTGAGCACCCCGGCGATGCGCAGGTGGGTCGCCCCCAGTGCAACCTGGTCGCCGACGCGAGCGCCGAGCCGGTTCAGCACCCGGGCGTCGACCCAGGCACTGCCGGGCTCCGGTGGCCGGGTGACGACGGCGGCCTCGGCTCCCGGCGACGGCGCCACCCGCAGGTGGCCCACCAGCGGGTAATGGTCGGAGACCGCCTTGATACCGCTGAGCAGCAGGTTGTCGTCAAAGAGCAGAACCGAGCCGAATTCCCAGGTTCGGGCCGTCGCCAGGCCCAGTTCCTCGCCCATGGCCAGCCAGGCGGCATCCGGCTGCCGGGAACTCCTGATGACGAGATCGCCGCCGGCCAGTTCCGAGGCTTCCCGGGTCATGGCCCGGCCGAGCCGGTCGGTTACCAGGCCGATGCTGGCGACGGCGGCGACGGCGATCACCAGGGCCAGCGCCAGGGTGCGCAATTCCCCGGAGCGCCAGTCCCGGCGCAACAGTTGCCGGGCCAGTCGAAACGGTTGCATCAGCGGTTCTCCACCAGTCTGCCGCTATCCAGTTGCAGGCGCCGGTGGCAGCGACTGGCCAGGTTGTCGTCGTGGGTCACCAGGATCAGTGTCGTCTGCCGCTCCCGGTTGAGGTCAAACAGCAGGTCGATAATGCGCTGGCCGGTGACGGCGTCCAGGTTGCCGGTGGGTTCATCGGCAAAGAGGATTTCCGGGCTGGCGACAAAGGCCCGGGCGATGGCCACCCGCTGCTGTTCGCCGCCGGAGAGCTGGTTGGGGTAGTGATGGCCGCGATTTTCCAGGCCGACCCGGCGCAGCAGGTCTTCCGCCTCTGGCCGGGCGTCGCCCCTGCCCAGCACCTCCAGGGGCAGCATCACATTTTCCAGGGCAGTCAGCCCCGGCAACAGCTGGAACGACTGAAAGACAAAGCCCACGTGGCGACCGCGCACCCGGGCCCGGCCGTCTTCGTCCAGCTTTTCCAGGGCCTCGCCGCAGAGTTCGACGCCGCCCTCGGTGGCCACATCCATGCCCGCCAGCAGGCTGAGCAGGGTCGACTTGCCGGAACCGGAGACGCCGACGATGGCGATGCTGTCGCCCCGGTCCAACTGGAAACTGATGCCCTGGAGGATAGTCAAACTGCCGTCGGTGGTGGCCACCTGCTTGCCCAGATCGTTGACCCTGAGAATGGTTTGCTTCAGGCTGGCGTTCATGAAAATAATCCTGGTTATGGTCCTTTCGGCGTTATTGTCCGGCCCCGCGTTCGGCGAGGTGATCCTGGTGGTGGGGGACAGCCTCAGCGCCGCCTATAATATTCCCCGGCAATCCGGCTGGGTCAACCTGCTGCAGCAGCGGCTCGCCGCCGGGTCCGGCGACCGCTTTCGGGTGGTCAATGCCAGCATCAGCGGCGACACCACAGCGGGGGGCGTGGCCCGGCTGCCGGCCCTGCTGGACCAGTACCGGCCGGATATCCTGGTGCTGGAACTGGGGGCCAACGACGGCCTGCGGGGCCTGCCGCTGGCTATCCTGCGGCGCAATCTGCAAACCATGATCGACGCCGGCACGGCCGGCGGCGCCAAAGTCGTGCTGGTCAATGTGCAGTTGCCGCCCAGTTATGGCAAGTTCTTCAATGAAAAGTTTCAGGCGGTATTCAGCGACCTGCAGCAGCGCAACGGCCTGCCCATGGTTATCTTCGGCTTTGCCCAGCTCAACGATATCGAGCTGATCCAGGAGGACGGCCTGCACCCCACCGAGGCGGCACAGCCGATGATTGTCGATCTGGTGCTGCCGGTACTGGCAAAGCTGTTGGCGGATCAACGCGGCACAGGATTGGCCGCCGATCCTGAAAAAACGAATTCTGCAAAATCCAAAGCAGTCGGGACCGAACCGGACAGCGCCCTGTCTGCTGACGCCGAAACTCACACCGAAACCGACGCCGACAACGAAAGTGCCGGCCGGTAATACCGGCTCGCCGGTGCAACGCCATCAGCAGGCGGTGCCGGGCGGGGCGTCCAGGGCCAGTTCCGCCAGGGGCTGCTCCTGGAATTCCGCCAACACCTCCACCACCAGTTCATGGTCCACCCGCTGGGGCAGCCCGGATACCGTGATCGTGCCGACGCAACCGGTGCCCCGGAGCAGAATCGGAAAACAGCCGCCGTGGCCGGCGTAGTTGTGGGCCTCTGGCCCCAGCTTGTCGTCGATGGTTCGCTGCTGTTTCTGCAATTGCAGACCAAAGGCGTAGGAACTGCGGTGAAAGCGCAGCACGGTGTTGCGCTTGCGGCGAACCCAGTCGAGATTGTCCGGCGTGGTGCCCGGCATGGCCGCAAAAAACAGGGGTTGGCCGGTCAACTGGATATCGATCACCACGGCCAGTCCTCTTGCCACGGCCAGTTCCCGAAGCCGCGAGCCGAGCCGCCAGGCGGTGTCGGCGTTAAAGCCCGTAAACTGGAGCCGGGCTTCCTGCCGGGCGATCTGTTCGAGGTCTCGGTCAAGGGTCATGGAACATTTTCTCCAATATAGTCTCCAGGATTGTCTACACGATTATCCGATGCCTAAAGTGCAAATTCAAAAGGCATGCTTTGTGGTTGCACTGTCGTATAGCCGTAGTTACTTCATGAATCTTTGACCGGGTCAGGAGCGGGGGGCGTGTGCTCCCCGTCACTTGTCTCATCTTATTCTGTGAAACGATTTGCCGAACTGTACTATTTAGACAAATCCAATCACTGCTGCTTGTCTCGCAGCAATTTTCTGATCGCCTTCTGGCGGTGTGGTTTCATCTCGCCAACCGGCCTGCCACCCAGCCACCACAGGCACAGGCCGCTGATGGCGATCAGGATCAGACCGATCGCCAGGAGATCCATCAGCCAGGGTCCCAGGCCGAACAGCCGGCCGCTGTGCAGATCCAGCAGAAACCGTTCCCAGTCCAGGGCGCCAGTGTCGCCGTGGTCCGCCAGTTTCTTTGCCAGTGCCGGTGGCGGCGCTCGCAGGTCAGCAGGCTTGAAGGCTGAGGGTGCCAGGGGCGGCCAGGCAGGGGTAACAAGATCGATACCGTAAAGCTGGCCGGTGCTTTCCAGGCAGGGCCGGCCATCGCAGAAACCCAGTTTCGTGACCGGTGCCGGCAGGCCGTAGACCGCCCCCAGCCGCTCGATCAACTGGCCGTCGGCTGTCAGTTGCAGCAATTCATCGCCGCAGGCGGCCAGGAGGCTGCCGTCATCAAGGCCCATGGCTCCGGCAAAGCTGCCGGTGCAATAGGCCACGTTCCGGTCATCCAGGAACAGCCGGTCGCCGCCCACCTGGCTCAGCCAGTGGTCGGCCACCGCCGCACTCTGTATTTTCGGGGACTCGATGCCGTACCAGGCCAGCACCAGGCCGGAGCGAACCGGCTTGCCGGCAAGGTGCCAGCCATCGGCATGGTTGATCAGGATGCCGGTAATGGCCACCAGCAGCACCAGCAGGGCCAGGACGATGCCGAATCGCCGGTGCCAGGCTCGCAACAACAGGCGCAGGTGATGTCGGGTCACTGCGGGGCTCGTTTGCCGGGAGCGGGGAGATTTTTACCGAGGGGCGGGGAGTCGGCTTCGCCGGGCCCGTCCCCGACGGTTTCGTTATCGGTCTTCTCGCTGATATCGGTATTGTCGACACTCGCGGTTTTACTGGTCTTTTGCAAGGAATGCTGTTGCAGGAAGTGCTGGCGCTGAAAAGCCTGATGCTCGAAAAGATGCCGGTGGAACAGCAGCGCCAGTGTGGCTATTTTACGGGCGGCGCGCACCGACAGGGTGGCGCCGGTAATGCCGTCGATGTTGCCATCCAGTTCGAGCCGGTCACTATCTTCCGCCAGTCCCCGTTGTTTAAATTGTCCGGTGAAGAATGGGTAGGTGATTTCGCCACCCCGGCTCTCCCGGTATTCCAGCACCACCAGGTTTTCGATGCGGCCGTCATTCACCACCACGCCCATTGTGATGGGCATTTCCTTGCCGACCTCATCCAGGATCCAGGCGCTTTTATCACCCTGCCGCCAGTAGCGCACCCGCAGCGGGGCAAAGCGGTGGCCGAGCACGTCCTCCGCCTGCTGTCGCAACCCGGAAGTCAGCCACAGGGTGTCGGGCGGACCGGGTTCCGTTGCCAGGTAGGTGTCGAGAAAGGCCTCAACGGTGTAGAACTTGCCCTGGCGGGCCGACGCCGGGGTACAGGTCAGTGCCAGCAGTACCAGCACCAGACAGGACAATCCCGGGGCCGCAAGCGGTCCCGGGGCTTGTCGTGGCGCCGGGGCGGTGGCGCCTGCAGAACGGCAGTGTCGGAAAAGCGTCACAATGGTGGCAAGGGCCTCATCTCAGAACGACCAGCCCACGCCCAGGTTGACGCTGTCATTGTCCGGGCCGGTCTTGTTGGTGTTGTTGCTGTAGTCCGCCTTGAATACCACCTGCGGGTTGAGCCAGTAGTTGAGGCCGTAATCCCAGATTTCGCTATCCTCGCTGGAACCGATGCCGGCGCTGTTATTGAGCTCGCTGTAGCGCACGAACAGCCCAAGGTTGTCCAACAGCCGGTAGGCCGGTTCAATGTACCAGCCTTCCTGCCGGTCGCGGCCGACGGCCTCGAAACCATCGCCGTCGATATCCCAGTCCGCCCAGAGGGCGCGCAGGGCAAAAGGCCCGCTATTGTAGATGGCGTGGGCCTCCAGCAACAGGGCGTCGCTGCTGTCGGCGGCCAGTCCCTGGGTGACATCGCTCTGGTATTGCAGGGTTGTCGCCAGTTCCAGGCCGGCGATGGCGGTGTACTTCAGGCGAAACGTGTAGGCCAGGTCCTCGGCGGTGGCCTTGGCGGACTTCTGCCGACCCTCGCGCACCTCGTCGCCCTGTTCCAGCTTCAGGCCGCTGTGGATGGCGGCGTTGTAGCTGAGGCCGGGGGCCAGTTCCCCCTGGAACATCAGGCCGGTTTCCCACCAGGTGGCGGGAATAATGTCGTGTTCAACGCTGTTGCGCTCGACGCCGTAATAGCTGTCCGGCTCGTGGGTCTCGTTGAGAATGCCGACCGGTAGCAGGAACTGGCCGGCCACCAGGGCATGCTGTTCGGCGAATTGCCAGCGGACAAAGGCCTGCTCCAGTTCCACTTCTCCCGGGGCGTCCTCGTCGGCCTCGACAAAGCCGTGTTCCAGTTCGAGTTCGGAAAAGACACTCAGGGTGTCGCTGAACTGGTGGCCGATGGCGACCACGAAACGATGGGCGTCGATCTGGTCGTCACTGTCGCTGTCTCTGAAGTGGTTATAGTGGTGCTCGCCGTAACTGCCGATACGGGTTGTCCCGGCTCCCGCGCCGGCGTGGTCAGTCGCGGCGCCGTATTGAGACAGGTTGTCGACGGCGTCGGCGGTGGCCACTACCCTGATCTCGGTTTCCTGGATGCGGGACTCGTTCTTTTCTGCCGCGGCTTTCAGCCGGGTTATCTCCGCCTGCTGTTGCTGAATGATCTGCCACATTTCCGCCATGGTCGGCGTCTCCTCGGCGAAGGCACAGGTGGAGGCAGCCAGAGAAGCCAGGCAACTGGCCAGCAGTGTTTTGTTCATGGGATGTCCTTAATACGATAATGAATGGGAAGGGCAAGCGCTTGTTGCAAATAGTAATGTTAATGATAATTATTATCAACAAAATTTCGGTATTTCACCCTGTCGCGACGGAGCGGGGGCAGACCGGTGCTTTGACTTCCTCCCGGATTTCTACAGTCTTGCAGGGGTTCTCTTTGCAAAGAAGGCGGAGGATTGGCCGGCAGTGAGTGAACGTGGGAGCGGCGCCAGGACCGACATGGGGGGACTGATCGACGCTGAACAAAGACGTTTTTACATGACACGGCTGCAGTTGCCGTTATGATGCAATATCTGTCTGGCATGGAGGATGAGTCGTCATGCAAAAAAGTAATCGAGCGCTGTTGGCAAGAATCAGTCTGCTGATAATTGTCGCTTTTGCTTCGGCAATCGGCCTCGGCAAGACCCTGGCCCCGGGATCACCGGTGACTCTGGACACCCTGGACTACCGTGTTGAAGCCACGGTCTGGCTCGACCAGCTGAAGTATCCCTGGGCTCTGGAATTCATCGACCGGGACACGGCACTGGTGTCCGAAATCGGCGGCAACCTGCTGTTGGTGAAAAATGGCAAGAAGCCCGATCAGCCGGTGGCCGGGACGCCGGCAGTGTTCCGCTCCGGGCAGGGCGGGCTGATGGACGTGGCCCTGGACCCGGCGTTTGATCGAAACGGCTGGGTGTACCTTGCCTACAGTCACCGGCTGGAAGGGGCAAAGTCCGGCGATAACCGGGCCATGACCCGCATCGTCCGCGGCCACATTCGGGACAATACCTGGGTCGACCAGGAGGTACTGTTTGAAGCCAGGCCGGAACACTACCTGGACAGCGGCATCCACTTTGGCAGTCGCATCCAGTTCGACCGGGATGGGCTGCTGTATTTCTCCATTGGCGAACGGGGCCGGGCACAACAGGCCCAGGACATTACCCGGCCCAACGGCAAGATTCACCGCATTCATGCCGATGGCTCGATTCCAAAGGACAATCCCTTTGTTGACAGCCCCGGGGCCTACCCCTCTATTTTCAGTTACGGCAACCGCAATCCCCAGGGACTGGCGCTGCACCCGGTCACGGGCGCCCTCTGGGAGGCGGAACACGGGCCCAGGGGTGGGGACGAACTGAATCTGATCGAGGCCGGGCGCAACTACGGCTGGCCGGCCATCACCTACGGCATCGACTACAGCGGCAAGCCGGTATCGGAATTCGTCAGCCTGCCGGGCATGGAGCAGCCGGTGTTGTACTGGCGGCCCTCCATCGCCACCTGCGCCATCGACTTTTACACCGGCAGCCTGTTTCCCAAGTGGCGCAACCGCCTGCTGGTCAGCGCCCTGGGTTTTCAGGAATTGCGACTGCTGACCATCGACCGGGACCGGGTGCTGCACCAGGAAATCCTGATGAAGGATCTGGGGCGGGTTCGGGATGTCAAGACCGGGCCGGACGGTGCCATCTACGCGGTACTGAACGCTCCGGACAGCATCATTCGCCTGACTCCCAGGGAGTAGGATTGCGGATCGACCCCCTCTAAGGTCGAAATAGCTGCGGATTGTCATAAAAGGGTAATAGTCCAGTCATTAAGCTCCCGGTCCTATGGCTGCGGGCGCCGCGAAATAACAGGGTCAATCCGGACCTGAACAATGATCATCCCGGATTTTGATTCCGGGCTGCGGCGGGGTATATGCTTGCGGCGCGGGAATAGTGGTCCGCCGGCGGCAAGCCGGCAGTGACCGGGACCGGATATGTATTGACCGCCACCAACGAGCCCCTTCTATGATAAAAATCGACAACGCCAGGATTCACCCCAGGACCAGCCTCAACCTGCTGTCACAACAGGAAATCGACGGCCTGATCAGCACCAACAAGGATGTGATGAAGCTGTTCCGGGATTGCGCCCTGGCAATCCTGAACACCGACAGCAGCAGCGACGATGCGGCGCAGATTCTCGCCACCTTTGCCGATTTCGATATCCAGGTGATTCCCCAGCCCCGGGGCCTGAAGCTGGAAATCTTTAATGCCCCGGCCCAGTCCTTTGTCGACGGTTTCATCATCCGGGGCATTCAGGAGCACCTGTTTTCGGCGCTGCGGGACATCGTCTATACCGATTTCAAGATCAACGAATCCAGACAGTTCAACCTGGGCAGCAGCCAGGGCATCACCGACGCCGTTTTTCGCATCCTGCGCAACGCCCGCATCGTGATGCCCGATATTCCGCCCAATCTGGTGGTTTGCTGGGGCGGTCATTCCATTCCCCGGGAAGAGTACGATTACTCCAAGGTGGTCGGCTATGAGATGGGTCTGAGGGGCCTGGATATCGTCACCGGCTGCGGCATTGGCGCCATGAAAGGCCCGATGAAGGGCGCCGCCGTCGGTCACGCCAAGCAGCAGAAAAAGAATGGCCGTTATATCGGCGTCAGCGAGCCGGGCATCATCGCCTCGGAATCGCCCAACGCCATCGTCAACGAACTGGTGATCATGCCCGATATCGAGAAACGGCTGGAGGCCTTTGTCCGCCTGGCCCACTGCGTGCTGGTGTTTCCCGGTGGCGTCGGCACCGTCGAGGAAATTTTCTACCTGCTGAGTATCCTGATGCACCCGGACAACCGGCAGTCGATGCCACTGGTCTTTGCCGGTCCGGAATCCTGTCGACAATACTTCGAGGAACTGGACCGGTTTATCGACCATTGCCTGGGCAGGGAGGCCACCGATCGATACCGGCTCGTTATCGGCCACCCGGAAGAGGTCGCCCGGCAGATGAAAGCCGGTGTCGAGGAGGTGCACCGGCAGCGCCGCAGCGGCCAGGAAGCCTATTACTTCAACTGGAACCTGCACATCGATCCGATGCTGCAACACCCCTTTGTTCCCACCCATGAAAACATGGCCAGCCTCAATCTCAGTCGGGATCTTCCCGGTCACGTCCTGGCAGCACAGATGCGGGCGGCGTTTTCCGGCCTGGTGGCCGGCAACGTCAAGGCTTTCGGCATTCGCCAGATCGCCGAGAAAGGGCCCTACCGGCTGACCGGGGACCCCGGCATACTCGCTGCCATGGATGACCTGTTGCGGAGTTTTGTCCGGGACCGGCGCATGAAACTGGTTACGGCGGCCCGGGAATACCAGCCCTGCTATGTACTGGAGCAGGGCTGAGACCGGAGGCCGTTGTCCGCGCCGGGACACACCAACAGCGGCGATAACGGACACTGTATTGACATTGACTGGACTCAGAGACTGATGGTGGGCAGGCGCAGGGTAAAGGCGGTGCCGCGACCGTAGTCGCTCTCCACGGAAACACTGCCGCCGTGGCTCTTGCAGACGGCATCGACAAATTTCAGTCCGAGACCGACGCCGGATTTCGGCGCGCTGCCGGACGTAATCTGACTGAACTCGACAAACAGGCTGTCGATATCTTCAGGTCTGATGCCGATGCCGGTATCACTGACAGTCACGGCCACCTGGCCGGCCTCGGAGCGGATATCCAGGGTAATGCCGGCGTTATCGGGGCTGAACTTGATGGCATTGTCCAACAGGTTCACCAGGGCCCGTTCAATCATTGACCGGTCGCAGCGCAACCACAGATCGGTGTCACTGCCCCGAATCGCGACCCTGATATTCCTGGAGCGGGCCGAGTAGTAGATATCGGCAATGGCATTGTCCACCAGGGAGTGAATCTCGCATTCGCTGAAGGTCAGGGATTTTCCGTCCTCGGCCCTGGCCAGTTGAATAAAATTCTCGGCATAGCTGATGTTTTTGCGCACGTATTTTTCGATATTTTCCAGAAGGCCGAGGTTGACTTCATCGGGCTGTTCGGAGCGGGCACCCTCGATCAGTGCCAGCACCGAGGTCAGGGGCGCCCGCATGTCGTGGGACAAAAAGCGCAGTGCCTCGGCCCGGTTTCTTTCGCTTCTGCGCAGTTCGGTGATATCGGTGAGGTTGATCAGGATCAGCGGCGAGGCGCCCCGGATCAGCCGGCCCTTGCACAGCAGGTCCCGGTCGCCGGCGATGCTGGTGGCCTGGAGGGTAAAGCTGTTTTCCCGGAACACCAGGTCGTAGATGATTCGCCGCCACTGGTGGTTGTCCTCCAGCCTGATGCGCTCCAGCAATTCCAGCAGCCGGGGGTGGTCGGAATCGGTACCGGCAAGGCTTTTGGTCTGGCTGTTCACCAGCAGGCAGGTGCCGTCGAGTCCGGCCAGTATTACGCCGGCGGTAAGTTGTTCCAGGCACTCGTCGATAATCAGCCGACTCGCTTCCACCCGGCGACTGGTTTCCGATAGTTGTTCGATGATATCCACCACCGGGTCGCCGTATTCCACCAGGGCGGGGGTGAAGAACTCGCCTTCGGGTACAAACATGGCCAGTTTGTTGGCTCTGAGGGCCTCGGTCTCGTTCCAGCAAACCAGCATCCTGAAGGCTTCACCCCGGTAGCGCACAGTCCGCCAGGAGAGTGCACCCCGGTGCTGCAACTGCTCGCGAAAATCCAGCGTCTTCATTTCGATGTCCGGATGGTTGTCACCGGCCACCAGCTGATCATGTTGATCCCGCACCACCCAGGTCTTCAGCGTGCCCAGGCTTTGCAAAAAGGCCAGGGCGCCAAACAGGGGGTTTTCCCGGCCGGTCCTGCGGTGAAATTTCAGCTTGTCCCGGGTCTGGCTCAACTGGTCCCGAAGATAGGCGACAATCTTTTCCAGGCGCCACCAGTTCCAGAAGGGATAGGTGCCAACAACGGCCAGCACCACGGGCACCGGCGACCACCAGAGGTGCAGAAAGCCGAGCAGAAAAAGGCTGCCGCCCAGGGCCATGGCGGCGGACAGCAGGAACGACGCCAGAAACAGGCCGGGGGTCAGGCGGGTGCAGAACCAGAGGATGCCAAAGGTCAACAGGGCGACACTCAGGATTCCCGTCAACGGTGACACCGGGATTATCAGCTGATCGGAACGCAGGGCCTGGAAAATGGCGGCATTGACCTCGACGCCGGACACCTGGCCGTGGGGTGTGGAGATATTGTCGCCGATGCCCGCCGCCGTGGCGCCGACAAAGACAATCTTGCCCGCCAGTGCGCCGGGGGCTACCCGGTCGAACAGGACATCGCTGTAGCTCAGGGTTTGCACCGTTCCTGCCGGTCCGGGAAAAGGCACCAGGTTGTAATGGCTGCGCTCGATAACCGGGGTTACAGGCTCTGCGGTCGGTGCCGGCGGTCTGATGCCGGGAATGTCGTCGAGCGGGCCCTCCAGGGTTTGCAACAGGGCCAGGGTGAAATGCGGCCAGTGGGGACTGCCCAGGCCCTCCTTCAGAAACACGCCCCGGGCAATGCCGTCGGCATCCACCTCGATATGGACGTGGCCGAGGCCGGCGGCACCTTCCGCCAGTGCCGGCAGGGGCAGTAGCTCCATCAGTTCGCCGCCCCGGTGAGTTTTGCCGACAAACACCGGCAGGATGACGTTGCCGAGGTCTGCCACGGTTGCCGCCAGCAGGCTGTCGGTCTCCGGGTACTCGCTATCGGCTTCGGTAAAGATGATGTCCACGGCCACCGCACGGGCGCCGGCATGCCGCAGCTTGCGCAGCAGTTCCACGTGCCGCTCCCTGGGCCAGGGCCAGCGCCCCTGATCCAGCAGGCTCAGCTCGTCGATGGCAACGATGACGATATCCGGGTCCGTGGCGCGAACATGACTGCGAATAAAGGCGTCATAAATCAGGTTGTCCATGGACCCGGTCAGGCTATAGCCGGAAAGCAAACCGGCGAACAGGGCGGCAATGAGCGCCAACAGCAGGCGCCTGCCGGCGCCGGCCGTCAGGATGACCGAGGATCTGACCGGAGAATGACTACCTTTAGAAAATCGCAATACTGATCAACACCACGATAATCGCCGAAATCGCCCAGGTCGGGTACTTCTCCTGAGGTTCCGGTGCGGGCTCGGGTGCGTATGTCAGGGTGTTGCTGTACGGGCTCTGCCGACCATCTTCGGCAACGGTGCTCACCCTGAGATAAAACCGGTCCGCGGCCCGGTCCGGCAGACGTATGCCGGCAACCCCGCTCTTGTAGCTATCCAGCAAATGCTCAAAATCCGGGTCGTCGGCGATATCCACCTGGTAGCGGACGTCGTCCTCGCCGGCTGCCCATTGCAGAAAAACATCGTTGCCCTGAATCGAAAGATCGCTGGCGGCCAGCGCGACCGGTTCAAGAAAGGGCTGAAAACAGAAATCGGTTTGAGCATCCAGGCCCTTGAGACCATCGACATCGACAGCCCGGACCTGTACCAGGTAACAACCGTAGCCCAGGGCCTCAAAACGGAAATCCGGTACACCGATGAACTGGGAGCCGAGCAGGCCCCCCTGCTGGTCATAGAGGTCAACCTGATATTCCGTGGCGCCTTCAAGGGCATTCCAGCTAACCTCGACGGGCAAATGGGCGGACATCTGGACACCCTTAAAGACTACCGCTGGCAGCAGTTGTCGGGGTTGTGCCACGGACTCGCCCACTTCAGCGATTACGCCAAAGCCGCCGACTACTTCCTGTTCCTGGTCTCCGGTGGCCACCAGGATGACGCCCTCTGTCACTTCCAGATGCGTGGTCCCGGCATGGTCGGTCATTCGAAAAGCCGTGCCCCGGACCGCTGCGATGGCTGACGGGGTCTGGATCTGAAAGCGGTTGCCGACATCCTTCTTGACCCGGGTTTCCACCGAGCCCTGGTCCAGCAGCAGCCGGGAATCCGTGGATTCGTCGCCTTCAGGGTAGACACTTTCCAGAATCAGTTGGCTGTTGGCTCTCATCAGCAACTCGTTGCCACCCTGCAGGTGCAACCTGGCGGAGCCGTCGCCAGTGCGAATCAATGCGCCCAGGTGCAGGTCCTGGCCGGCCGCCAGGGGTTTGAACTGGCCGTCATTGAACTGACTGTATTCGGTTTTACCCCTGGTGTTGGCCACCGTGCCGATAACCGGTGTGCTTTTCAGCCACGCCACCGGAATCCTGATCAGGGTCTTGACCGGGAGCTTCTGATCCTGGTCCATATTGTTGTAGCGGGCCAGTTCGAGCCAGCATCCCCGCTTCTGGGAATATTGCATGCAAAGATCCCAGAGCGTGTCGCCCTCCCTGGTGTAGTAATACCAGTCATTTGCCGCCACCGGCAGCGCGGTGCAGGCCATCAGAAGAAGCGCTGCCAACTGGTATTTGAATCGGTGTCTCGTCATTCGTGGTCCTGTGATATGGGGCCATTGAGCTGATAGTGCCGTGTTTCACGAAACTTCTCGCAGGCAAAGCCTGCGAAAACGCTCACAATAAACGCCCTCGGTAACATTCCGCAACATCCCTGGCGGCCTCGCCAGACCCGGTTCCGGGCTTTTCCTGTGGCCCGGGATTACAGTTGTTCGAGCCGGTAGCCGTGCCGGTAGACGGTCTTGATACAGTGGCCCATGGCCGGACTGATGGCCAGCAGTCGGCGAATGCGGCTCATATGCATGTCAACGGTACGCGTGTCCAGCTCGGCACCGACACCCCAGACCTCCTTGAGCAGGAAATCCCGGGACAACAGTTTACCCGGGTTTTCCAGGACGCAGACCGCCAGGTCAAATTCTGTCGGAGTCAGTTTCACTTCCTCGCCGTCAACGGTGGCCCGTCTTTCGCTGCGGTCCAGTACGACCGGCCCCAGCGCCAGTTGCCGCGATTTGGCTGCACCGTAGCGGCGCCAGAGGGCGTCGATCCGCGCCAGTAATTCGCTCTTTCTCAGGGGCTTGATCAGGTAATCGTCGGCACCCAGCTGCAGGGCATTGACGATGTCTTCCTCGGCGTTCTTGCCGGTGGCAAAGATGATGCCACCGTGAAAATCCAGCTTGTTGCGCAGGTGGGCCAGGATGTCGATGCCCTCGCAGTCAGGCAACTGCCAGTCCAGGACCACCATGTCGGGCACGGTTTTGCGAAAGTGACGCAGAAAATCCTCGCCGTTGTCGCAGGCAAAACACTCAAAGCCTCTTTCAGACAGCCAGTTTTGCAGCATTTCAGACTGGGGTTTTTCGTCTTCCAGTATGCCGATATTGATCAGGGTGTTGCTTGAATCCATGGGTTGCCCGATTACGTGTGTTGGTGTTCCAGGGCTGAAAGTCGAGCAGACCAGGTTGGTGAGGTGGTCGGGGCTCAAAGACTCAGCCCGCAGTCATTTGCAGGTGGCCAGAAGACACCAAAAACTGAACAATGGCAACCTTCTTTCCGGCCGAATCGGCAGATTTTACCAGATCAATACATTCAAGTGCGGTTCAGTCCGGCTGGCGGTCGTTGTGCTGTTGAAAACTCACGACAGAAAACCCGTCACATGGGGCTCTAATATCAACAGGGGCATGGTGGTTCACCGAAGGTCAGAGTGAGATGTTCAGAAAGACGTCGACAACAGGCTCGTTACAGGTACAGCGGGACCACCGGCTGGTGCGGCGCATGCTGGCCGGCGATCAGCGGGCCTTTAACGAATTCGTCGACGAATTCCTGCCGAAACTGTATCGCTATGGCCTCCAGCGGCTGGGCAATCACCAGGATGTCGAGGACGTGGTGCAGGTGGTTTTGGCCACCGCCACCCGCAGGATCGAGACTTTTCGCGGCGAGTCGACCCTGCTGACCTGGTTGGTGCAAATCTGTCGCCACGAGATATCCCGCCATCTGAAGGCCGCGAAGAAAACCGACATGATGCAGCCTTTTTTGGATGACGACCTGTTGCGATCCGTCGTGGAATCCCTGGAAATCGGAGTCGAAGACAACCCGGAGACTGTGGTCCGGCGCAGCGAGTTGGTGGGTCTGATCCAGTGCGCCCTGGATCAGTTGCCGGAACACTACGCCCAGGCCCTGGAAATGAAATATGTGGATGGCTTCAGTTCCCGGGAGATTGCCGAGCGCCTGACCATGGGCGACGTCGCGGTCCAGTCCCTGCTGGCCCGGGCCAGGCGGGCGTTCAGGGAAGTCTGTAGCGAGGCCCTGCTGGTCCAGCTGGAACAAGCAAAACCCGGCACTGCCGGTGGAGAATCATGATGAAACATCCCGTCGAACCTGAATTGCCGATCCGGGACCCGGCCGGAGAATCCCCTGCCGACGAATCCGTTGCCAGGGCAATCCGGGCCGCCGGCAAACGGCAGCCGCTGCCGACGTCCACCCGTGAGATTTGGGTCGGGGTATTCGGTCGAGGCCTTGAGCAGGTGATTCAGCGGCGTCGCCAGCGCCGCTGGCGAATGGCGGCCGCGGCCTGCGCCGTCATGCTGGCTGGACTTATGCTGCTGTGGCAGCCGGGCACCCCGACGGCACCGGAACAGGGCAGTATTGCCCGAATCGTTGCCCGACAGGGCGAAGGCCTGGTGTTGACCTCGGCTTCAGGCCGGTCAATGTCGAATTCTACCTCGATAGCTACAAAGGATCTGGTTGAGGGCGCCGGACTGCCGCCTGATACCTATCTGGCCACCGGTGCCGACTCCTACGTGGCGCTGGAGTACCGGGGCGCGAGTCTGCGTCTGAATCAGAAGACGCAGGTACGGCTGGCCGCTGACCGGCTGGAGTTGCAGGGTGGGGAACTCTACATCGATACCCGGCCGGAAGGCCATCGATGGGGCGATGGGCCGGAAACAGCGCCGATTATTGTCAGTGCCGGCAATGCCGAGATTCGCCACAGGGGCACCCAGTTCCGGGTTAGTTTCGATCGGCGTCGCCTTGTTACCAGCGTGCGCGAAGGCGCCATTGTGGTCCGAACCGAGGGCAGGGACTACAGCGCCGAAGCGGCTCCCGGTGTTGCCCGGGAAATCAGTATTGCCAATACCGGTGCTGTCCGGATTAAAGACCGGGCCACCAGTGGCGACGACTGGGACTGGATTCTGGCGGTGTCGCCGGCCTTCAGGCTGGAAAACAGCTCGGCCCTGGAGTTTCTGCGCTGGACCGCGTCCGAAACCGGGCTGCGTCTGCACTTTGATGACCAGCGCACCCGGCAGGTCGCGGCCGAAACCCGGCTTCACGGCGATATCGGCGACCTGGATGCCGGCACGGCTCTGGATCTGGTTATGGCCACCACCACCCTGGTGGTGAACCGGGGAGAACCCGGTGCCCTGAAAGTTTCACTGCTCTCAGATCACCTTCACTAGGACCGGCAACAGTGAGCGGTCGTTGCCACCGGATGCCTGTTCCGGCAGCGGAATGCATACAATTTGGCACCGGTGACTGGAATGTCAAAAAGCGATAACAATGCCGGCGCTGGCCACCAGTGGCAGCAGCATTTCAGCCTCCGGGGTAAAGAAAATCCGGTCGTCTTGTTGTTCCGCCTCGAAGTCGATGCCGGCGACATTGTCCCGTTCGCCCAGGTTGGTGATGTCGAAATGCAGTGTGATACGGGTCGGGCCCAGGCGCCAGGAGCGACTGCCGCTGATGTCCAGGGACAGGTAATCCCTCAACTCGGTGTTGTTGAGGATATGTTCGACTGCAAGGGGCTCGTCCGCCGCAATCGATTCGGGCAGTTGTGTCGAACGCCAGCCTGAGTGCCAGAGCAGAGCCAGGGACAGGCTGTAATCGTCCCGCTCCCAGGTGAGCATGGCGTTCAGGGTGTGGCGCTGGGACCAGCGCCGGGGCACTCGAGTGCCGTTGATACTGTCCTCTGAATCCATGTAACCGTAGCGCAAATGCCCGGTCAGGGACGGGGTAAGTTCATGGCGATAGGACAGGTCCAGCCCCTGGCTGAGAGCCTTGTCCGGGTTCAGCGCCACCCGGTCCGGTTCCATTTCCGGCAACAGGACAAAGGGGTTGAACAGATTTTCGTAGCGCCGCTTCGGGTTGCGATAGCGCTTGTAATAGACCTCGCCACGAAAATACCGGCCGGGTTGTTGCCAGTCATAGCCAATTATGGCCTGGTCCGAGGCCTGGGCCCGGAAGAAATGCTCTTCCCCGTCGATAACCTGCAGTTCATGCAGACCATCCGGCTGGTAAAAGCGGCCGAGGCTGAAGCGCCATTGCGACTGGTCGCTGACACGGTACAGGGCTCCCAGCCGCGGAGAAATCTGCTGCTCCGAGGGCCCCCGGTAATAGTCCTGGTAATCCCAGCGAATACTGGGTTGCCAGGTCCACCGATTGCGTGTGGACCACTCGGTGGAGAGGTAGAGGCCAAGGGCGGGGCCATCGATTCGGGTATTGATCAGGTTGTCAACCTGTGCCGGGATGCCGAGAATGGCCGCCAGTTCGCCACGGTCGAATTGCCGGTTCAGGTCGTAGCGGCTGCGACCATAGACCCACTCCAGGCCAAATTCATGGAGATGGTCGTCGGTCTGCAGGCGGTAGTCATTGCGCAGTGAAATCCTGTCGACGGACTGGCGGTAATCGAGAAATCCGGCTTTGCCGTCCGGCTCCTCACTGAACAGGTTCTTTTCCCGATCGATACCCGCCAGGGTCAGCAGCCAGGCGCTGTTCAAATACTGGCCATGATCCAGACGCAGCCCGGACCACAGGTAATAACTGTTGATGTCCGCCTCCGCCAGTTCCTCGTCATCGGTGAAGTGAATACTGTCCCGGGCACCGAGAAGTCCCCCGTAAAGTTCATCGCCATCGGCCAGAAACCGGTTGAAGCGGGCGCTGATATCGGTGTAACGGGGGTGGCCCGCCCTGGGTTCCATGAGCTCGGTGAGATCGCCCAGATCACCGTGCCTGGCGGAAAGCAGCCATTGCATCGGATTTTTTTTTGCCGAAGTTTCGGTGGTCCGGGACCGGCTGTTGATAAAAGTGGAAAAGCTGGAATAACCGATCTCGCTGGCATAATCGGGCGCTGTTCGGTCGGTGGTGACATCCATGACGCCACTCATTCGGTTGCCGTACCGCGCCGGAAAGCCCCCGGTGTAAATATCGATGGCCTCCACCGTGCGGTGGTCGATGCTGCTGTAACCGTTCTGGAAGTCTGCCAGATGAAAGGCTTCCAGCAGTTCGACCCCGTCCAGCAGGATCAGCACCTCGTCCTGCAGGCCGCCCCGAATCCTGGGCTTGGCTGAAACCCCCACCGAGGACACACCCGGCAGGCGGTTGGCAACGCGCATGGCATCCCCGGCCAGGGCCGGTATCAGCGCCATGTCCGGGGCCGAGGCGGTAAAGCCGGCGTCGACACCCTGGCGGAACGGGAATCGATAGCGACTGCCGGTGACGATGATGTTTTCGACACGGCTGGCTGGTATCAGAATCAGGGTGCCGAGATCGGCCTGTCCGGCTTCCAGCAGTTGCGACTCGTAACCGATGGCACCCACCAGTAACTGTGCGCCCGGCGGTACATTTTCCAGCCGGAAATGGCCGTCGTTATCGCCGTAATGCCGCGTGCCTTCGGGCAAAACCCGGACAAAGGCCCGTTTCAGGGGCTGATTGGCGCTGTTGTACAGGAAACCGGTGACAGTCAGTGTCTCCAGCCTGGTGACTATCCAGACCGGCCCGGAGGCGCGGAGGGACAACCCCAATGGTGTCAGGCTCCGACGCAGGGCATCCAGGGAGACAGATTCAACGCTGACTTTGGCACTGACGGGCACCAGACGATCGCTGTAGATGATTTTCAGGCCCTGCTGTCGCAGTTTTTCAATCAGGTCCACCAACCCCATGGACATCCCTTCGCCGTGACAGAGCAGCGGCCAGGTCAAAATCAGGCACAGGACCGGTATCCGGGTCAGTTTCGCAATGGTCATCAACATCCCATGCTGGCTTGCCGCCGGTGAAACCGAATGCCGCCAGGATAAAAGTGCTGCCAGTATAAAAGTGCTGCCAGTATAGATGACAGGCTGACGCAGGTGGACTGACCCGACGGCTGGATGTGGGGAATAACCCCGCCCAAGTGGCTTCGATTGCCCCGGTCGCCGGACCGGGATCCCCGGCGACAGATTCTCCCGGCACCCGCCCTCTAATGTATTACCGGATACCAAACCGGTAAACCTGTGGCTTTTGGCCATCCACTTTAAATGGGGAAACGGAGATTGAACAATGAACAAGATACATTTTTCCGGCATGGGTCTGGTGCTGCTGGCGATGTCGATGGCATTCAGTGGCAGCGTTACCGCACAAACCGGCTGTGAAAAGACCGCACAGTTGATGTTCAAATCCTGCACGGCGGAAGTGAAGGAGGAATTCAGCGCCCACCGCGCCAACTGTGAAAACCTCAGCGATCCGGATGCAAGGCTGGATTGTCTTGACTCGGCCGAGGAAATGGCCGATGACAATTCGGAGGAGTGTACCGGGATCAGGGAGGCCCGGGTTGAAGCCTGCGACTTGCTGGGGGAAGACCGTTATGATCCGGACCCGTTGCTGAATCCCGCCATCGTATTTATCGACCCGGATACTATCGATGCCATGTCGGCCAATTCCTATCTGTCCCTGCAAGCGGGCAAGACGGCGGTATTGCGAGGCGGTGATGGCGAGTCCTGGCCGGAACTGGTGGTGGTCCACGTGACCGATCAGAAGCGGATAATACAGGGCGTGCAATGCCGGATCGTGGTGGATATCGCCATGGCTGTCGAGGCAGAGAATGGCCAGGTGGAGTACGAGGTGGAGGAGCACACCGATGACTGGTATGGCCAGGCGACCAGCGGTGATGTCTATTACTGCGGCGAACTGTCGCGAAACTTCGAGGACGGTATTCTGGACAATCTGGATGGCTCCTTTGAAGCCGGAAAAAATCTCGCCAAGGCCGGATTGCTGATCAGTGCCACGCCCATGATCGGGGCTGCCCATCGCCAGGAATTTGCACTGGGCGAGGCGGAAGACATGGTTGAATACCTGGCCATGAATGCCGTGCCGACGCCGGAAGAGGGCGGCGACAACCCCGCATTCCCCTGCGCCGAGGCGGCAATGGGTTGCCTTAAGACCCGTGATTTGGCAGCCATCGACCCGGAAAGTACCGAGTATAAGTTTTATATCGACGGGATCGGCTTTGTCCTGGCGGTCAGCCTGGAGGACGGTGTCCTGACCGGTGACCGGGAGGAACTGGTCTGTAGCGGCGATTCCCTGGACGTCCTCTGGTCTGATGACTGCGGTATCGACGATCCGGAGGAACTGCTGGTAACCCTGTGCAGACATGCCCCCGATGCCTTCTGTGGCGAGGCCGGGGACTAATCAGGCCTGTCGACGCCAACCCGGTTGAGATCACAACGGCTGAGGCAAGTTCGGGTCGGCCGACACTGGCCGACCCGGTATCGACTGATTCACTGACTGATTTTGATCCCGGTAACCATTCCTCAAATTCCGCGCCTGACGGTAATCCTGCATCCAATGGCGGGCGAGCTATACTTGGATACAGGTATTTTCTGGATACAGGTATATTCGACAAAAGACCTGACATCAAATGAACGCGGGAGGTCCCGGTCATGCTGTTAAAATTACGTGAAAAACAACTATTGCTGGAAATTTCAGATATACACGCCCTGGTAAACCCCTACGAGGTTAACGTCGAAGGTCGGCTGCAGTGGGGCGAGGAGCAACAGGATCCTGAACTGTACCCCAAGGAGGATATCTGTTTCCCGTCGGGGGAGAGCCTGCCCCTGTGCTGGCGCGACAGCCACTACCGGGACGAGGAACTGGTTCAGCATCAAAAGGCGATATAGACGCCGCTTTACCCCCGTCACTTCCAGCGCTTAATCCCATCAGCACTTGACGGCAGAAAAAGGGGCCGGTGTCTCTGGGCTCAGATATAGAACTAAAATGGTTCTATATTGTCAGAGTGTGGACTGCTTCCGGGATCCACAGCATGAACAGAGTGAAGACAGCTATTGCAGACCTGAACAGGCCGCCGACAACAAGGGGACATTCCCCGTGCTGAGGATTTCCAGGCTGGCCGATTACGGGGTCGTGCTGTTGATCGAGATGGCGCGGCAGCCCGGACAGGTTTGCAATCCTGCCGGTCTGTCGCAACGGTTGCACATACCCGAACCGACGGTGGGCAAGTTGCTGAAACAGATGACGGCCGGCGGTCTGTTGCACTCCCTGCGCGGCAAGAACGGAGGTTATCGGCTCAAGGAGGCACCGGACAGGATCAGCCTGGCGCGGGTGCTGGCTGTGCTCGAAGGTCCCCTGGCAGTGACCGAGTGCAGTGCCGGGGCCGGTCTCTGTCAGCTGGAAAACGATTGTGCCGTTCGCCACAACTGGCGGCGAATCAACCAGGCAATTTTCCAGAGTCTCGATGGCCTCAGCCTGGCTGCCCTGGCACAACCCCTGACCGATACCGCGCTGCAATTGCCAGTGGCCAGTGATCAGGTCATTGAAATCCGCGAGTCGGCACCGATGGCTACGGCCGTCGGGCTGGATCAGGTTGAACCAATGAAGCGAAATGAACTGTTGAGAAATAAAAAGCCACTCCATAAGGAGATTCCGGAGTAACGAGGATATGACTACTAAAATTGATCGGACAGCAGAAATCGACCGGACTACAGAAACCGAACGTGTCGCCGATCTGATCGGAGCGGGCTACAAGTACGGCTTTGTCACTGATATTGATACCGACAGCCTGCCAGCAGGACTGAACGAGGATGTGATTCGGCTGATTTCCGCCCGCAAGCGCGAGCCGGATTTTATGCTCCAGTGGCGGCTGCGGGCGTTTAGCCACTGGCTCAACCTGCCCAAAAGGGAACCGGACTGGGCTCACTTGACCTATCCCCCCATCGATTATCAGAATATCGTCTATTACGCCGCACCCCGGTCATCGGAGGACGGCCCGCGCAGTCTTGATGAGGTGGACCCGGAACTGCTGGCGACCTACGAAAAACTGGGAATACCCCTGCACGAGCAGCAAATGCTGGCCGGGGTTGCTGTGGATGCCGTTTTTGACAGCGTCTCCGTGGCCACTACCTTCAAGGAAAAACTGGCGGAGGCCGGGGTAATTTTCTGCTCCTTTTCCGAGGCGGTACAAAGCCATCCGGCGCTGGTGGAAAAATACCTGGGCAGCGTCGTGCCCTACACCGACAACTTCTTCGCCAGCCTCAATGCTGCAGTGTTTTCCGACGGTTCCTTTTGCTATATCCCGGCAGGGGTGCGCTGCCCCATGGAGTTGTCCACCTACTTCCGCATCAACACCCTCAACAGCGGTCAGTTCGAGCGCACCCTGATCGTTGCCGAGCCCGGCAGCTATGTCAGTTATCTGGAAGGTTGCACCGCACCCATGCGCGACGAAAACCAGCTGCACGCCGCCGTGGTGGAACTGATCGCCGAGGAGGATGCCGAGATCAAGTACGCCACGGTGCAGAACTGGTACCCGGGGGACAGCGAGGGCCGGGGCGGTATCTACAACTTCGTCACCAAGCGCGGTATCTGCCGGGGCGCCCGATCCCATATTTCCTGGACCCAGGTGGAAACCGGTTCCGCCATCACCTGGAAGTACCCCAGTGTCATCCTGCGGGGCGACGATTCCATTGGCGAATTCTATTCGGTGGCCCTGACCAACAACCGGCAGCAGGCGGACACCGGCACCAAGATGATCCACCTGGGGCGCAATACCCGCAGTACGATCATTTCCAAGGGCATCTCCGCCGGAGAGGCCCAGAACAGTTACCGGGGCCTGGTGCGCATCAGCCCCAGGGCTGACAACGCCCGCAACTACAGCCAGTGCGACTCCCTGTTGCTGGGGGAACACTGCGGTGCCCACACCTACCCCTATATCGAAAACAAGAACCCGGGCGCCCGAACCGAACACGAGGCCACCACCACCCGCATCGGCGAGGACCAGCTGTTCTATTGCCGGCAGCGGGGCATCGAGCCGGAAGCGGCGGTATCCATGATCGTCAACGGTTTCTGCCGGGATGTGTTTCACAAGCTGCCGATGGAATTTGCCGTCGAGGCCCAGAAGTTGCTGGAAGTCAGCCTCGAGGGCGCGGTGGGGTAAATGCAGTCGACAACGGCAGTGGCAATGACGGAGGTTTCAATGAGCAATAAAAGCATGTTGGTGGTCGACAACCTGCGGGTCGGTGCCGGTGACAGGGCAATCCTCCGGGGTCTGTCCCTGCGGGTCAATGCCGGTGAAGTCCATGCGGTGATGGGTCCCAATGGATCCGGCAAGAGCACCCTGGCCGGGGTGCTGGCGGGCAGGGAAGGTTACCGGGTGCAGGCCGACCGGTTACAATTTCTGGGTCGGCCACTGGCGCAGATGAGCCCCGAGGAACGGGCCCGGGAAGGCCTGTTCATGGCTTTCCAGTATCCGGTGGAAATCCCCGGTGTCAGCAACATCCAGTTTCTCAAGACAGCTTTCAACAGCCTGCGCAAGCACCGGGGCGAGGCGCCCCTGGATGCCATCGATTTTCTCGATATGGTCAGGGAGCGCCTGCAGCAGGTAAATATGGACCCCGCCTTTCTGCAGCGGCCGGTTAATGCCAATTTTTCCGGCGGCGAGAAAAAGCGCAACGAGATCCTGCAAATGCTGGTGCTGGAACCCCGGCTGGCGATTCTCGACGAGACCGATTCCGGACTCGATATCGACGCCCTGGGGGTCGTCGCCGAGGGCATCAACAGCCTGCGCGACGGCGAGCGCTCCTTTATCCTGGTGACCCACTACCAGCGACTGCTGGATCACGTGGTGCCGGATCGGGTGCATATACTGGCGGAAGGGCGCATTGCCCTGTCCGGCGGCCCGGACCTGGCGGCGACCCTGGAGGCAAAAGGCTACGGTTGGGTCAGGGAACAATTGCCGGAAAATGCCGAGGCCCGGATATGAGCGCTGAAGCAGTCACAGAATTTGTTATTCGCGATTTTGACCGCCTGCCTGCCAGTGGCCAAATATTGTCAACTGTCGAGACTTCGCCCTGGCTCGGAGATTTCCGCCGCCGTGCCCTGGATGATCTGAGGCGACAGGGGCTGCCGGGAGTTAAAACCGAGGACTGGAAATACACCAGTGTCCGGAACCTGGTGGCGGAGACCTTTGCAACCGCTGTCGACCTCGAGGCGAACTCCGCATCGGAAATCAGGACGATGGCGGCAACCGCCACTGCCGGCATCGATCCCGATCGGTGCCATCTGGTTGTGGTGGTCAACGGCATACTCGACGCCGAACTGTCCAGTAATGAGGATTTGCCCGACGGATTGCGGCTGACCTCCCTGCAGGCCGCCATGGCCGGGCCTTCCCCGGCGGTAGGGAAACTGCTTGGTACCGTTGTCAGTCATCAGCGCCATCCGTTTGCCGCCCTCAACGGCGCACTGTTCGAGAATGGCGTCTGGCTTGATATCGAGCCGGGTGTCGATGTCGTCAAGCCCCTGGTGCTGGTCTGGCTGACCCTGGGTAGGCAGCCGGCGCTGGTGCAGCCGCGGCTGCTGGTCCGGGTCGGGGAGGGTGCCCGGCTGACATTGCTGGAACAACATTGCGGCGGAAGAGTTGGCCACCTGACCAACAAGGTCACGGAGGTCAGCCTGTCCGACAATGCCGGGTTGACCCATTTGCAGCTTCAGCAACTGCGCGACGACCGGCTGATCTGCGGCAGCCACGTGCGCTGTGGACGTGAC
>QJWQ01000145.1 GCA_003235325.1 Gammaproteobacteria bacterium
ATTGAACGAGAAAGCAAATATCGGGGTCATTATTTTCCTTTTCGCAATTAAAATTTAATAAAAGTTTGCATTGTAAAACTTTTCGGTAGCGATTTACCTGCTCAATCTCCTTCGTCTGTGTTCGCTTGCCTCCGCAACCAGACAGCCAGCAGTGCCATAAATGCCGGCGCGGTGATCGCCCAGGGAGCACCAAGTAACAGCAGCGTCTCGGAAAAGGTCGGGTAGAAATAGACAATGGCGATCAGCGGCGTCGTCAGCGCGTGGGCGATAAAGGCAAGCCTTACCCAGCGATCAAATCCCCTGTTGCCGAAAGCCGGAATGGCCATCAGCGTGGCCAGCCCCATGGCGATATAGCCGATGGCATCGAAATTCCAGAACAGTGAGTGCGGTGTCTGCTCGAGAATCGCCATGCCTTCAGCAGTGCCGCTCAGCCGGGCCGGAATCACGGTGGCCAGCTGAACCACATAGTTGGCGGTGACGAAGACGGCATAGAGCATGGTGAACAGCAGGGCGCCGTGGGTCCAGAACCGTTTGCCGGGCTCTGTCAGGTGATGCAGGGCGAGCATCTCGAGCAGGAACGGAACCACGATACAGAGGGACGTTCCGTAGATGAGAATTTCATCGAGGGGAAAGCTGAGCGCGCCCGCCAGTTGCGCGAATTGCACAATGTCGAAGGCAATGGTCGCCGCCGCGGTGGTCAGACCGCACCAGAACCCGATTTTTCCAATGGATAGCGCCGCACGCATTTCAATCCGCCCCCGTTGATCCCTTTGGCCGGTTGAGTTGAGGAAAGCGTATCTCCCGGACTTCGGCCTTGTAGAAGGGGAAATAGTCGTCGGTGCCAATCAGGTTACCGCCTTCGACGCGCATCGGCAGCCGGTAGCCACCGATTTCCCGGAAGTCGGACAGGTAGCCGCCAAAGGGCTGTTCCCGAAACACCCTGCCCGTATTCTCGTTGCTCCACCGCTGAATCATGACGCGACTGGGCCGGCCATCCGCTTCGATGGTCAACTCGACCGATTGTTTGTAGCGTCCGAAGGAGACGATTGCCCGGGCTGTATTCTCGTCGACGGCTTCCCAGGAGACTTTACTTTCGATGGAGGACTGGCCCCCACCGGAAAAAGCGCTGCCAGGCAGCAGGCTTGCCGGCACCCAGAATGCGCTCTCGGCGACGATCCTGCCGAAGGCGGAGCGGTGATGGTCGGAGATCCCCGAGACCCTGACAACCGGGAGGAAATTCATAAACCAGAACCGGGTCCAGGACCGGTCGGGCCTTGCCCCATCAGAGCCGCTGATGGGTCCGGCCTGTACTTTCCACACAAGCCCCAGGGGCGGGGTCAGAATCTGACGAGCTTTCATGGGCCGATAGGAGGGCTTGTCTTTGGTGCCCAATCCCAACTGTCCTTCCATGTCGATCTCGACCACGGATACCAGGGGTGTTCCGGGTGCGATGGTGTATCGAAAATACCGCTGAGCCAGCTCCGGTAGTTCTGCAATAAACGCCGGGTCAAAAGCGGGTCCGGCCGGTCCCGCTTGTTGAAGTAAATTTTTCCAGACAATCCGGTCGGCGCCAATATCCGAAAGCTGCCACAGGAACAGAATCAAGGCGCAATGCCCGACTGCTACTGAAATGATCACCAGCCAAATCATATCCCTGCAGAACTCCGAAATTCTCCGGCCTGGAGCCGAGAAAATCAGTGCTCCAGAACCTGTGTTCACCGTTCGTTTTTACGACCGCGATGGGCAGATCACACTCAAATCAGGTTGTCCCGGTGTCCCGCCAAAACATGCCGTTGTTGTCGGGACACGGAGAGTCACAAATGAACCCGGGATCGACGCAATCGATAGGCCCTTCACCAAGCTCATCCATCGCAGTGAAGTGTGTGGCGAAGGTTCGGCGATCGTTTACCAGAAGAGTATCGTTACCGAACCGGAGCTTGCTGAGGCTTCTATCTGCAAGGAATTTTTACATGCACCACAGGTAGGGCCCCGGCAGGTCAGGCGCAAAGAAACGGGCGTTTGCAGGCCCTACCTATTGCGCCATTTCGATCGGTGTCCTCAGGGAGCGAAGGAAGGTAAGTACGCTCACCCGGCTCTCGGCATCCAGGTTGTCAAAGTTGTCGCGAGATTCCTGCGCTTCGCCGCCATGGAAGAGAATAGCCTCGCTCAGGGTCGTAGCGCGGCCATCGTGCAGATAGGGTGAGGTGTCGGCCACACCCCAGAGTCGGGCGGTGACAAAAACGTTGTCGAGGGGCTCGCCCGCGCTCTCTGCCAGGCCCGGGCCCATGTCGTGGCGCTTCAGGTCGGAAAAGCAGGGCACACGGAGCCCACCGGACTTATACGCCTGGAAGCCCACCGACTTTTTTCCCAGGTCGAGTTCGATGTAGATATTACTCTCCGGATTTGTATCGACCTCGGGAAACGCGAGACGGAGTTGGCTGCTTTCGGTATGCATCTCCGGGATATGGCAGGCCCCACAACCAATATCCTCAAAAATCCTGGCCCCAACCTGGGCATCAGAAGACCGCATCAGGCTGACCGGCGGCGGTAGCATGACGTTGTGAGCGTGAAGTACAGACAATTCACCTTCCTTGATTTCATTGACGACACCGTCCCCGTCCCCATCCACATCCTCGCCCACCAGTTCCACCGCCTGGAGACCGAGATGGAATTGTAGCGCACCGACGTCGAAACCCCGGACAGTGGCAAACTCTCCCTTGCGCCCGAATGGCCTGATCACGAGATCATGGTCAATGCCATCTAATCGGCTGTAATCGAAATTCGCACCGTCAAACAGAATGGCGCCGAAGTTGACGCCCTTGGTTACCAGGTCTATCCAGACCCCGGGTCGGGCGATGGCATTTTGTTTCAGGGCTTGCAGATCCTGTGTCATCTCCTTGCCGAGCAATTCGATGCCCCCGGCGCCAAACAGAAAGGGCGGGTTGATGAATCGACCGTTGTCGAGCTCCGCAAAGCCGTTGAAACGGCTGTCCGCCGCATCAACCCCCGTCACCCGGAAAAAAGCGTTGGTAGAGACACCGCCGACACCACCGATGCCAAGCAACGGGGGACGGGTCGCGTTACTGACGATGGAGTGGCACTCGTTACAGGACTGGCTATCAAGACCGTTGACCCGCAAAAACATGCCGTTGTTGTCGAGGGTCGGACGGCCACCAAAAATCCTGGGATCGACCCGGTCGATGGGTCCA
>QJWQ01000127.1 GCA_003235325.1 Gammaproteobacteria bacterium
CGACCCTCGGTATGCTGAGTGTAGAGGGCGCATCCACCGCCGGGTTTTCACCCGACGGTGGCAGCATTGTTGTCGCCGGCAAAGACGGCACCGTACTGTTTGATCGCGCCGGCCGGCGGCTCGGCCGGTTCGCCGGGACGAACCCGGTTTTTACCAGCGACGGCAAACGCGTCGTCACCGAGCTCAGCGATCGGCACTCGGCGCTCTGGGAGGTCGCCGGGAGGGAAGTCCGCCGCCTGCGCGGTTCGAATCCGCGGCCTGGTGGGGGCGGGTCTGTGCTGACAGAGGCGAACGGCGCCAGCCTGCTCTGGCTGGCTGATGGATCGGATGCCATCGGGCTCGCCGGCACCGGGCCGAAGGTTTCGGCTGACGGCGAATGGATCATAACAACTCTGGACGATACCAAAACGCTGATCTGGGATCGGTCTGGCAACAAGCTCACCGAGGTGGACGGCGTTTCGGGCCAATTTGCTCGGCGTGCCGGCGTGGTGGTGACCACCGATCCCGAAAACGGAACCCGGCTCTGGGATCTGTCGCGGTTGTCCCTGGTCAGCGGAACCGCGGCGGCCCGCCTGTGGAGCATCGAACCGAGCGAACTCGAAGAAGGCCGATTCTCCCGACGTGACTGCCTGCCGGACTGTGTCTCCCCTGACGGTTCGGTACGGCTCCTGGTCGGTGCCTCCGGCAACACTCCCGGTCTGCCGATGCGTTTCACGGTGCAGCCGATCAGCAATGAACCCGGGTCGCCGGACACGGATTCGACCGCGTCAGAGGGCAACGCGGCTACCGAGTGCCTGGGGCTCAATACGCTGATGTTTGCGCCAACCGGGCGGGGCCGTTATCTGGTCGGCTGCGGCGACGGCAACCTGTATGTGCATGGTCCGGACGGGGCACTGCTACGGCACTGGCAGCAGCCGTCGTCGGTCAATGCCGCGGTGTTTTCAGCCGATGGCGACAGGGTGCTGAGCGGGTTGGACGAGCGGGTGGCCATTCTGTCCTCCGTAACCACCGGGGAGGAAATCGGACGCTTTCCGGGACATGACGGTGCAGTGACCTCCGTGGCATTTTCCCCGGCGGGTGACCGGGTTGCGACCGTCAGCAGTGGCGGCATTCTGCGCCTGTGGCGACGGTCAGGAGCTCTCCTGGGCACCTTTGCGATTCCGGGAACCCGCATCGAGGCAGTCGCCTTCGCCCCGGACGGCAGGTACCTGCTGTCGCGAAACAGCGATGGGTCTTTGCGGCGCCGGACGATTGACGTCGACAGGCTGCTGGAAGACTATGCCTGGCTTGCGACATGGCCAACGCCGGCGGCAACTGGCCAATAATCCGAGCCGCGGCCACAAACCGGCCAAACCTGAAAATTTGCGCAAGGAGATTGAGACCGTGACCGAAACGGCCTGCCCCTGTGGCAGCAACAAGCTTTTTAGTACCTGCTGCCAACCGCTGCTGCGCGGCGATGCTGAGGCGACCGACCCGGAGCAGTTGATGCGCTCCCGCTACAGCGCCTATGCCCTGGGCGGACATGGCCAGTACCTACTGGCCACCTGGTTTCCGGCCACCGCCGTGGGCCTGACCGCCGATGAACTGTCAACCGGCGAGCTGGAATGGTGCGGTTTGCAAGTGCTGGATTCCGCCATCGACGGGGATGCCGGCAGTGTTGAATTCAGGGCGAGTTACCGGGATGCCGGCGGCCGGTCCGGCGTGCTTCATGAAAAGGCAGTGTTTCGCCGGTCGGCCGGGCGCTGGCTTTACGTCGGTGGTGAGGTCAGCGTCGGGAAAACCGGTCGGCGCGGTGGCGGCGGTACTGTCTCCGGTACTCTCTCCGGTACTCTCTCCGGTACAGGGACCGGTACCGGTCGCGATCCCGGTCGCAATGCGCCCTGTCCCTGCGGCAGCGGCAGGAAATTCAAGCACTGCTGCCTGAAGTAGTCGGCCCGGAGTTCGGTATTTTGACACCGGTCTTTTGAATCCGGCGGCGCCAATGGCGACCTGAGCCGGTAACAGGGTCATTGCTCGAACCGACGAATTACTGCCAGAAACCGGTCACCGTATTTGTCCAGCTTGGCTTCGCCGACACCGTTGATGTGCAACAGCTCGCCGCGGGTCGTGGGCCGCAATTCCATCATTTCCATCAGGGTGGCGTCGTGAAATACCCGGTAGGGGGCGATACCGTCCTCGTCGGCAATCTGTTTGCGCTCCTGTCGCAGGGCATCCCAGATGTCCCTGTCATTCTGGTCGATATGGCCATTGCGCTGACTTCTGCTGGCGCGGGTTGGCGTTTCCGGTTCGGTGTCCTGGCGCAGGTTGAGAGACTGTTCGCCGCGCAACAGGGGCCGCGCCGCCTCCGTCAGCTTCAGGGCGCCAAATGCGCTGGCGTCGGACATCAGGTAACCGCGCACCAGTAATTGGCGAATCACCGACCGCCAGCGTTGTTCACTCAGGTCCTTGCCGATGCCAAAAGTGCTGAGCCGCTGGTGGCCGTGCTGCCGGACCTTGTCCGATTCCCTGCCCAGCAGGACATCGAGCACATGGACGGCGCCAAAACGCTGGCCACTGCGGTAGACACAGGACAGCAATTTCCGGGCGGCCAGGGTTGCGTCCCAGGTGGCGGGAGGCGCCAGGCAGGTATCGCAGTTGCCGCAGGGGGCATCCAGGGTTTCGCTGAAATAGCCCAGCAGGGATTGGCGGCGGCAATCGGTGGTTTCGCACCAGCCCAGCAGGGCGTCGAGCTTGCCGCGTTCGTTGCGCTTGAAGCGCTCATCGGCATCTCCCTGCTCCACCATCTGGGACAACTGCACCACGTCATTGAGGCCGTAAACCATCCAGGCATCGGCAGGCTCGCCGTCGCGGCCGGCCCGGCCGGTCTCCTGGTAATAGGCTTCCATGCTCTTGGGCAAATCCATATGGACCACAAAGCGCACGTCCGGCTTGTCGATGCCCATGCCAAAAGCAATGGTGGCGACGATGATGACGCCGTCCTCCGCCAGGAAACGCTCCAGGTTGTGTTGTCGCAAGCTGGCGGGCAGGCCGGCGTGATAGGGCAGTGCGGTGAGGCTCCGTGCCGTCAGCCAGGCCGCCAGGGCCTCCACCCGCTTGCGGGACAGGCAATAAATGATGCCGGCGCAGTCCCGGTGCCGGGTCAGGAATCGGATCAGCTGCTTGCGCCCGTCCTGCCGGGCCTGGACGCTGTAGCGGATATTGGGCCGGTCAAAACTGTTGACGAATTGTGCCGGGTTGTCCAGGGCCAGCCGCTCGACGATCTCGACCCGGGTGGCGGGCGTGGCGGTGGCCGTCAGAGCCATGCGCGGTACCCGGGGGAATACCCGGCGCAACTGGTCCAGCAGCAGGTAGTCGGCGCGAAAATCGTGACCCCACTGGGAGACGCAGTGGGCCTCGTCGATGGCGATCAGGGAGATGTCAAACCGGGCCAGCCAGTCCAGGGTGCGGGGTTGCATCAGCCGTTCCGGGGCGACATAGAGCAGGTCAATATCGCCCCGGCTGATGTCCGACGCAAGTTGCTGCCGGGTATTTTCATCAAGGGTTGAGTTGAGAAAGGCGGCATTGATCCCCAGTTGCTTCAGTGCCGATACCTGGTCCTGCATCAGTGCGATCAGGGGCGAGACGACGATGCCCATGCCCGGCCGCACCAGGGCCGGAATCTGGTAGCACAGGCTCTTGCCGCCGCCGGTGGGCATCAACACCAGGCTGTCACGTCCCGCCAGGGCGCTGCCGATGATGGCTTCCTGATTGCTGCGAAATCTGCTGTAGCCGTAAGTGTGTTGCAGCAGGTGTCTGGCCTTGTCCAGCACGTCGATCAACGCTCCTCGAGTTCCAGTTCGGACGCCGGGGCGGGTTCTTCCGGCCGGTAGGAGCGGAAGATCAGGCCGACGGCGACAACACCATAGATGCCCATGGCCCAGAACATCCGGGTGGCGTTCCAGCCGCTGTCGATCAGGAAGCCCAGCAACACCGGCGAGGTGGAAGAGGCCAGTACCATCAGGGACGTGATCAGCGATCGTATCGACCCCAGCCGTTCAACCCCATAGATTTCGGCCCACAGGGAACCGGTTATCGGCCCGGAAAAACCGATCGTGATGCCAAACAGGATCAGCATCGACATCGCTGCCCAATCGCCTCCCAGCCAGCCTGCCAGCCACAACCCCAGGGTCATGGGCAGACAGTAGAGCCGCAGCATGTGCGGTGAGCCCAGGCGATCTACTAACAGCCCCGAAACCAGGGAACTGAGCCAGTGAATGACACCGTAGGCGACAAAACAGCTGGCGAACCAGCCCGGACTCCAGCTCTTCTGGGCCAGGAACCAGCCCTGGTGAATAAAAACCCCGGTGAGGACAAAGGGCCCGAGCATCAAGCCCGGCAAGGCCAGCCAGAAACGCCGGTCCGCCAATAGCTGCCGGCGGCCGCCGCCGTCGGATCGGGATGTCGCATCGCCGGGATGGTATCCGGACTCGCTGCGCACTTGGCCGTAGCGGGCCCGGTGCAGCAGCCACCAGACCAGTGGCAGGTAGAGCAGCGGCACACCGGCAGCAATGACCCACCAGCTATTCTGCCAGCCGATGGCGGCGATCAGTGCCACTGCCAGTCCCGGCAGCAGCATTTCGCCCACGGGTACACCGCTGGTGGCGATACTGATGGCCTTGCCCCGATTGACTGCGAAATAGCGGGCCATGGTGGTGGTGGCGGTATGGGGCAACAGGCCCTGGCCAAACAGTCGCAGCAGGAAGAAGCCGATGGTCAGGCCAGCCACCGTCTGGACATTGGCCAGGGTCATGGCTGCCGACATCAGCCCCAGGGCGACCAGGGTCGCGAACAGGCGCAAAGGTGTCCGGTCCAGCAGGCCACCCACCAGCATGATGGTCATTCCGCTGGCCAGGGTGGCCAGGGAATAGGCGGAACCGTAGGCCGCCGCTGTCAAGCCGAGGCCCTGCTGGATGCTGACGCCGAACCAGGAAACAAAAAAGGACTGGCCGAAATTACCCCAGAAAACCGTCAGGAAGCCGAAAGCCAGCATTGGCCAGTCCCTGGCCAGGAAAGAGAGGTATTGTTTCAAAGTGGAAACCTGTAATCGGCTGGGTGGTGCAGGCCGGCCATTATACGACAGTGTTGACAAGGTTTCGCCCCGGATGCCGGCGTGCCGCCAGAATGTCGGTCTGACAAAGGCTGTGGATTCCAGTCTCCGGGACTCCCAAGATCCCGGTTGCCAACCCGGAAGGTATTTTGAGCGGCGCCTTATCCTCGACGGTCAGCCGGCAGGATAGGTGTCAAAAGTGGGCAAACTGTCATTGCAGGACCAACTGGACCTGGAGCCGCAGAAAATTCGCGCCTGGGGTTGCATTTCCGGTTCAGAGTCCAGGGTGCCGGCCGGAATAATGACAAAACCGACTTCGCTGAAATATTTTGGCAGGGGTGTACCGCAGGCCGAACAGAAATCATTGCGAAACCGGCTGGCTTCCGGCAGACGATAACTCTTGACCAGTTCGGCACCGGTGAGCCAGACGATGGTATCCGTGTCGACCCGAAGGTTGCTGGCGTGGCCGGTCCCGGTCATTTTCCGGCACCGCCGGCAATGACAGTGATAGAAGCTCAGGGTGTCCCCGGTAATGTTGTAACTGATCTGGCCGCAAAGGCAACTGCCCTGATAATTGGTCATGGTCTGGCTCCTTGGAATGACTTATTTCAACTCTGCTGAGAGGTCATTCGTCCAATTTTCTGAGATTGTGAATCCGTCGGCAATAATGAGACATTGGTACTGGTTCGGCCAGTACCGTGTTGTTAGGATTAGCGACCCCAAAGAATCGAAAGGCATTGGTAATGGCTATGTTTGACAAGCACAGAGGCAACAAGCCGGTGAATGAGGTGCCCGAGCCCTCAGGCCCCGCACCGGAGAAACCCAGCACAGCATTTTCAACAATTTCTTCCACGAGGATATGCGCAATGATCGGAAAAACCATCACAATTAAAGGTGAAGTCACCGGCGAAGAGAATCTTGTCATCGAGGGCAGGGTTGAAGGCAAAATCAGTCTCAATTCCCATGATGTCACCATCGGTGAGTCCGGACGGATCAAGGCGGATGTGATCGCCAAGGTGATCAAGATCGATGGTGAGGTCCAGGGCGACATGATCGGTCAGGAAAAGATCACGATCTCCAAGACCGGTAATGTTCGGGGCAATTTGATCGCACCCCGGGTAACCCTGGAAGATGGCGCCAATTTCAAGGGCAGCATCGATATGGACCCCGCAGGAAGCAAGGCTGTCGATAAGTCACTAACGGCAGTCAATTCAGCTCCCCGGCCACAACGGATTAGTCCCGATCCCGTAAGAAGTGAGGCCGTTGTCAACGCTCACGGCGGATGATGATGCCAGTGATTTGGTCGCGCACATCCTGAGCGACGCGATGCCATGCAATTGTCGCCTGGGTGGGTGAATGACTGATATCCACCAGATGTCCACTCTGACCAGCAAGCTATTTGCTGATATGGTGGACCAGCTTGATCCGGGCCGAAATCTGCGTATTCTCGATTTCGGCCCGGCTATGCCCGAAACCGTGGAATTTTTTTCCCGGTTTCGGTGCCGGCTGCAGTTTGCCGATCTCTATACCGAACCGGATTTGATCTGTCAGCAAAAGCCCGACCCGGAAAATCCCGTTTCAGAAAGCCAGTTGCAGCGTCAGTTTGAGGATTCCCTGGGCCTGACCGGGGAAAGTTATTTCGACCTTTGCCTGTTCTGGGACTTCCTCAATTTTCTCGATGGTCCTTCCGTGCGCGCACTCGGTCGGGCGTTGGCGCCCTGTCTGCACTCCCGTTCCCTGGGGCATGGTTTCGGGGTGCTCAATCTCAAAACCCGGCTCGTGCCTCAGCAGTACAGTATTCTCGACCAGGATCTGCTCAGTTTTCGACCTCGTTTCGACTCCCTGCAGGCACGCTTTCCCCATTCCCAATCGGAGCTGGATCGGTTGCTGGAATGTTTTGAGGTCAGCCGGCGCCTGTTGCTGGGTGACGGCAGGATGGAAATTCTGCTGAGAGCCAGGTTCTAGTCCCGTTTGATCGGGTAGCAAGGGCTGTCAGAGCCCCTCTGTTCGCAGGTCGGACACAGTAAATCTGCAGGCAGAGATCCAACTCTATAGGGAGCAAAACCCTGATCTTGTCCGGATAATTTCCAGGCTCGTTCCACTTGCTTCAGGCACTGATCGAGACCGGGGCAGGTCAGCCCTGTCGGCAGGCTGGCAAAAGCTGATTTTGGCATTCACCGAAAAGACACGGCATCCGGACTGAAATCATCGACATTGATAACGTCCCGTGCCAGGGCCATTGTGGTGCGAATCTGTTCGGCCTGGGCCGGGTCCAGAATTCCCTGCTGCAGTCCCCGTTCCGCCATCGACTCGAAGTTCTCGATATTGAGGGCTTCCCCCAGTTGCTTTCTCAGACTTTTTTCCAGATCTGCAATGTCGAGCATTCCCCTGAACGCCTTGTGCAGTCTGCCGGTGGCGTCGTCGGCATCGGACAGGTACATGCCACCGGTCAGCCGGTCACGGGCAGGATTGTCTGTGATCAGGATGCGGGCAACATGCTTGCCCAGATTGTCGGAAGGCTCCTTGTAGGGTCGGCCCAGGGGGAAAACCAGACAGCGGATCAGCACGCCGAGCCAGCGGACCGGGAAATTGCGCAGGGTATTGATCAGGGAGTTCTGGATATGGAACAGGCTGTCGCGAACCGCCCAGTGCACCAGGGCGCGGTCTTCCCTGGGTTGACCGGTGTCCTCGAAATGTTTCAACACGGCGGAGGCCAGGTACAGGTGAGTCAGCACGTCCGCCAGGCGTCCGGACACCTTCTCACGGAATTTAAAGGAATTGCCCAGGACCGCCAGCACCATGTCGGCGACAAAGGCAAAGGCGGCGCTCATTCGGGTCAATTGCCGGTAATAGTGCGCCGTTCTGCCCGAGACGGGGGCTTTCACCAGTCGGGCGCCGGTAAGGCCCAGTGCCAGGGCCCGCACGATATTGCTGAATGTGTATCCCAGGTGACCAAAAAGGGCCAAGTCAAAATCCTGCTTCGACTGTTCCGATAATTCGGCCCGGGCCGCCTTCATTTCCCGCAGCAGGTAGGGATGGTTGCGAATGGCCCCCTGGCCAAAAATGATCAGGGTGCGTGTCAGGATATTGGCTCCCTCTACCGTGATGGCAATAGGTATCGCCTGGTAGAAACTGGCCAGGTAATTGCCGGGCCCCTGGATGATTGCCTTGCCGCCGTGAATATCCATGGCGTCATTGGCGCAGCGGCGGTTGGCTTCCGTGGTGTGCCATTTCAGTATCGCCGACAGCACGCTGGGTTTTTCCCCCTGGTCAAGGGCGGCCAGGGTCAGTCGCCGGGCTGCATCCATGCGGTAGGTTTCCCCGGCTAATCGGGCCAGGGGTTCCTCGATGCCCTCAAAGTACGCAATGGGCATGCCGAACTGCTTGCGAATTCGGGCGTATTCTCCGGAAACCCGGGCGCAATACTTGCCACCTGCCGTCGCCAGGGCCGGCAGGGATATGGCACGGCCCGCCGCCAGGCAATACATCAGCATGCGCCAGCCCTGGCCGATACGTTCCCGCCCACCGATCAGGTAGTCCATGGGAATAAATACATTCTCGCCGCGGGTCGGCCCGTTCATGAACGGGCAGCCGGCCGGAAGGTGCCGGTTGCCGGTCCAGACGCCGGGGGTGTCAGTGGGAATCAGGGCGCAGGTGATGCCAAGTGCCTCTTGCTCTCCCAGCAGATGATCCGGGTCAAAGGCCTGGAAAGCGAGGCCAAGTACGGTCGCCACCGGCGACAAAGTGATATAGCGCTTGTTCCAGGTGATCCTGAGCCCCAGCACTTCTTCGCCCTGCCACTGTCCTTTGCAGACAATGCCCCGGTCGGGCATGGCGGCGGCATCGGAGCCGGCCATGGGCGCGGTCAGGGCAAAACAGGGTATATCCTCACCCCGGGCCAGTCTCGGCAGGTAATGATCCCGCTGCTCCTGAGTGCCGAAATGGGTCAGCAATTCGCCGGGCCCGAGGGAGTTGGGCACCATGACGGTAATGGCGGCCGTCAGGTTGCAACTGGCCAGTTTCATCACCACGGCGGAATTGCCCGCGGCCGAAAAATCGAGACCGCCGTATTGCTTGTCGATAATCAGACTGAAAAAACCGTTGTCCTTGATGTACTGCCAGGCCTCCGGCGGCAAATCGCCGTCCTGCTGCACCTGCCAGTGGTCGAGCATTTGACACAGGGTTTCCACCGGACCGTCAACAAAGGCCTGTTCTTCCGGTCGCAAAGCCGGGGTCGGCGTCGCCAGCAGTTTTTTCCAGTTCGGGTGGCCCGAAAACAGTTCAGCATCCCACCAGACAGTGCCGGCCTCCAGTGCTTCCTGCTCGGTGGAGGACAGGGTCGGCAACACCCGGTGAAACCAGTCCAGAACCCGGTCACTGACCAGTTGCCGTCGCAGGGGCCGGTAGGACAGAGCGCCGATGCCGATTGTCGTCAGCCAGGTCAATACGGTAACAAGCGCTGGGGGGTGCAGTACTCTGGTGAACAGCAGACTCAGCACCATCAGTGTCACGAACGCGGTAATCAGGCTCTGGCGCAGGTATGCGAGAGTGCCTAAAGTGAGAATTAACAGAATAAATCCGGTCATACTGCTCGTCTCCTTGCGGAACTGATTTGCCAGTTACTTTTCGCCGCTTTTCAGCGGGATTACTCGCGACAGGCCAGAATCACTTGCTGATTCTAGGTCGAACGATGGCACAGGTGCGCTAATTCTGCGACCCGCCGGTTCAGGTTTTGGAGATTAATATCAATGTAACAGATGATTGGTTGACGCGATAAAAAAGGCCGACAAAACTCGTCGGCCATTTTTAATGCATTGCTGGGACAAGTGGTTACAGCCAGTCAAATATCGTAGCCCCGTTCGTCGTGAAGCGCGAGGTCGAGGCCACTGGTTTCCAGTTCTGCTTCGATCCTCAGTCCGATCAGGGCATTCACCAGCTTCAGGATGATAAAAGTGACAATTGCCGTGTAGGCAAAAGTGGCGACGATGCCGACCACCTGCACCCCGACCTGAGATCCCATGGTCATACCTTCGTTATAGCCCTGGCCACTGAACACGCCTAACTGGTCACAGGCAAATATACCCGCAAAGAACGTTCCCAGTATGCCGCCGACACCGTGCACAGGGAAGACATCCAGGGAGTCGTCGATTTTGAATTTCTGCTTGATTGCCTGGGTGGCAAAATAACAGACAACACCCGCCGTCAGTCCTATCACCAGGGCGCCGCCGGGGCCGACAAAGCCGGAGGCCGGGGTTATGGTGCCGAGTCCGGCCACCATGCCGGTCACAATACCCAGAACGGAAGGTTTGCCGTGTTTTATCCATTCCATCGTCATCCAGGCCAGGGACCCTGCGGCGGCGGAAATGTGGGTTGCCAGCATCGCCATACCGGCGTCACCGTTGGCAGCCAATGCCGAGCCGGCATTAAAGCCAAACCAGCCAACCCAGAGCATGCCGGCACCGGTGACGGTCATGGTCAGATTATGGGGCATGAAAGGCTGGCTGGGAAAACCGTTGCGATTGCCAATGACCAGGGCCGCCACCAGGGCGCCGACACCGGCAGTGATGTGCACCACGGTGCCGCCGGCGAAATCCAGCAGGCCCATCTGGCCCAGCCAGCCGCCGCCCCAGACCCAGTGGGTGATCGGAATGTAGACCAGCAACAGCCAGATCATGCTGAAGGCCAGCATGCCGGAGAATTTTACCCGCTCGGCAAAACCACCGACGATCAGGGCGGGGGTGATGATGGCGAAGGTCATCTGAAACATGACAAACACGGTTTCGGGAATATCACCCGAAACCGAACCTTCCTGAACGCCGCCGAGCAATACCTGGCTCAGGCCACCGATGAAGCTGTTGCTGGCGCCGCCGTCGGTGAAGGCCAGACTGTATCCGCAGATCAGCCAGACCAGGGAGGCGGCACAGGTGATGGCAAAACACTGCATCAAAACCGACAGGACGTTTTTTGCGCGCACCAGACCACCGTAGAACAATGACAGGCCAGGGATGGTCATGAACAGGACCAGGGCGGTGGATGTCAGTATCCACGCAGTGTTGGCGCCATCGACGGCTTCGGCACAGGCCAGTGTTGGCGCCAATAACAACCCGGCGGCAACCGATGCTGCCGATGCTTTTTTTGCGATCTTCTGTCCCGGGAATAGTGGCGTCGAACAATGTTGACGGATTGGCATAGTTATCTCCCTTTTCTTATTTTGTAAAAATAGTGCAAGATTTTCGTCGTTTTAGTCGATAAAAGGCAAGGTACTTTGATAATTATCCGGTTTTTGGTCATCCGCCAACTCCAATTGCCTCCAATCAAGGTAAAATCGAACTCTGTCGGGACAAGGTAAACCGAGGAAAAAAACTGGAATTTGCCGGCATTTTTCGTCGGTTACTTCACGTCCTCGCGAAGGTGCCGGCCAATTCCGGGCCCATGCTTTATTTATTGATCCCGGTGCATGGACATTGCCTTACGCTTGGTAAAGAATTCACCGGTAGCCAATTTGGAGAGTTTTGCAATGAACGACCAGGAACTGCGCGACCAGCTGGCGCAATTGCACCGGGAGCTTGAAGATGCTACCCATCGAGAGGCCCTGGACCGGGACCTGCTGGGACATGTCATGACCGACATCGTTAAAATCTCCGAAGGCGTGGAACTCAACCCCGAACACCAGGAAAACCTCAAGGAGCAAATTGAGCATCAGGCATCGGATTTTGAATTGCGCCATCCGCGGGTGGCCCATATTTTTCAGGACATCATGGACGTTCTTTCCAGGCTAGGCATTTAGGGTCTAGTCCTGATCGGTTATTCAGGTATCGAACCATGATAGAGACAGGAAAAGTAGTAAAAGGGATGCTCGTCATCGCCACCACGTTGCCGCTGCTGGCCTGTCAAACAGGTTCGCCCGATTCCACGGCTACTGCCCCCCCGAACGATACCTACATTGGCTGGTACTGCAAGGGCGAAAAGAAAACCGACAGCTGGATCTGCTCCCAGCGGCGGTTGCGCAACGGCGAACCCGTAGATGACGTTGTCTATGCGGTCAAACGCTCATCCGATACCACGGCCAAAGCCAGTGGCCAGTCATCCGGGACCACAGCGGCACCCGAGGGCAGTTGGGAAGACTGGAAGAACAAGTTGCCGACCCTGGATGATACGCTTGTCGCCGGTGCTGCAGCCAACTCGGAAAAGGCCAGGGAAGGGACGGAAACCGAAAAATCGGAGCAGCGACCCCAGCCGGTGCCGGCATTTGACAGTTGGGCCAATGACAATGCCACTGACAGTCAATCGGCTACTGACAACACGGCCACAAACCAGGCTGCTGCGACGGAACCCAGTTTCAGCGCCAGGGTTCAACCTGGCTCCGGTGACGAGTTATCCGGCAGCTTTACCATTCAACTGGGTGCCTTTTCCAGCAAGGCCAAACGGGATGATTTCATTGACCAGAAAGGTCTGAATAACCTGCCCCTGAAGAGCTTCAAAATAACCAGCAGGGGCCGAAACTGGTGGATTCTCACCTACGGTGACTACAAGACCAGGGACGAAGCCATTATTGCCTGGGCTTCGGTATCCAAAAAATACCCACCCCTTGAAATCTGGGTCCGCAGCTCCGAATCCCTGAAGAAAGCCATTCCCACCACGGGTAAAATCAATCCTTGAAGCGGCTGCAGCGGGCAAAGCCCCAGGCCGGATTGACCCGCTGTCGTAAATGATTGAAGCGGTCTCGTCAGTGAATAGCCCGGGCTAGAAAAACCGGCTGGTTACCAGCCAGGTTGTCAGCGATCCGGACACCAGAAAGCCCACCGCTGCAAAAAAGGCCTTGAAGCGAAATCGTCGACTCATCTGCTCCTCGCCCTGGCTGCCAATCAGAAAGGGCAGGCCACCCGACTTGGGTCTGCTGACCCTGTGCAGAGGCTTTTCGTCCGGGCTTCCGACCTGCTGTTGCACTGCCTGCTGCCGCGCCGCGGCCTCAACCGCCCGCCACTCCTCCAGGTCCAGTTGCTGGTCATTGTTGGTATCGAAGGCGGATAACAGGCTGGGATAATCCTGCTTCCACTGGCGTATGATCTGGCCCGCCAGGCGGTCAACTGTCATTGTCCTCTGGCCACCGGCATCGGTTCGAAAGTATCCCAGTACATAGAGGGGATCGCCGTCGCGAATCAGGTACTCGGTGTAGCGATAGCGCCGGCCCAGAGTCAATCCAAGGCCGCCGATAGAAAAACCACCGGAGGACGACGGCATCGCCGACGAGGGCCGGGCGGTAGAACCGTACCAAACCTTTTTATGCAGGCAGGCGATTTCGGCACCTGCCGGGTCCACCAGGCATTTGCCGGTGCTGTCCCGCATGGGGAAAGGCTTATCGCTCATGCCTTTTTCAACCGTGACCCAGGACGAGGATCGGCCGGACCTTTTATATTTCTCAATTTTGAAACGCCACCACAGGCAGGGGCTGGCGGTGAGAGGAGCTTGCAGGGTTTCGTCATCGGCTTCGGCCAGGCCCGACAGCTCGACGTAGCCCTGGCTGGCGGAACGGATTTTTGAGGTGGGCATGTCCTCGATCAACCGGGCCCGGTGAAAGGCCCGGTGAGCCAGGACCAGGAGCACCAGGGTTGTGGCAAAGGCGATGCCGGCGCTAACGTAAAATTTTGCCGCCGGCATGGCGACGATACAGTCGCTGCAAAAAAACTCTTCCATGGCCGGTCAGGCGAACAACGATTCGGCGGTCCTCAATTTCAGGAGCCAAACAGGGACTTCATATCGACGTCAGCGGTTTCCTCCTCGCTGAACTGCAGCAATTTGAACGGTCCGAAATTGAAAAACCGGGCGATCAGGATATCCGGAAACTGTTCGATGCGGATATTGTTGAGATTGACCGCGTCGTTGTAGAGTTCTCTGCGATCGGCGATACCGTTTTCCAGGTCGCTGATTCGCGCCTGTAGATGTTGGAAAGAGGTATTGGCCTTGAGTTCAGGATAGGCCTCTGCCAGGGCAAACAGGCGCCCGAGGCCGGCGCGCAATGCTGTTTCAGCCTGGCCGAGGGCATCCATGTCCTGCTGTTGGGCCGCATTGGCTACGGAACTCCTGGCCCTGATGACTTTTTCCAGGGTTTCCTGCTCGTAGGACATGTATTGTTTGCAGGTTTCCACCAGCTTCGGCAATTCGTCGTGACGCTGTTTGAGCAGGACGTCGATGTTGGACCATGCCTGGGACACCCGGTGTTTCAGTCCCACCAGGTTGTTGTAAAGGCTGACGGCGTATCCGACCACCAGCACCAGGATTCCGAGTGTAACGAACGTGGAAACTGCCATGGTGAACCTCCTTGAATTCGGTCTCAAGCATAGGGATTTTGTCTGCTGCAAACAACCAACCCGACCGCAACTATTGTCTCAATCTTGCCGGGAAAAGACTTTATCCCCATGAATTTCTTCGCTGGCACTTATTATGGACTAATGCGATTTGGTGGCCGGCGGCAGACGGTTTTCAGGAGGATCGCCATAGAGATCCAGCCACATCAGGGTGGCGCCAATGACTGCACCGGGAAGGGCCAGCATGTTGATCACCGGCAGGGAAGTCAGCGCCAGGGTGGCGGCGCCGAAAGACAGTGAGGTCGTTCTTTGGCGATGCAATTGCTGTTTCATGGCAGTAAAACCGATGTCGTTGTTATCCGCCGGGTAGTCCAGGAACTCAATGGCCAGGGACCAGCTGCCCCAGAAAAAAAACAGCAGCGGAACCAGCAGATTCAGTACCGGAATAAAGGAAAATATCAGCGCTGTCAGCAGCACCAGTGCAATCCTGGGGAGAAAATAGAGCAATTTGTGCAATTCCCGGACCAGGCTGCTGCGTGCGATTCGCCAGGCCAGGGCAAAAGTCAGCGGTTTTTGGTCCAGCTTTCCGGTGACTCTGGTCTGCACCCGCTCAGCCAGCAGGCCGTAAAACGGCGCGGCCAGCAGGTTGCCGAAAATGGCAAAGCTGTAGCCGTAGACCACCAGTAAAACCAGACCAAAAATCAGCCACAGCAACCAGACGATAAAATCCAGCCACTGGGGAATATAGGTCATCATCCAGTCCATCAGCGCGTTGAACTGTTGCATCAGGAAATAGGTCAGGCCGGCGAAGACCAGCAGGTTGACCAATAGCGGAATAATGACAAAGCCGCGGATGCCCGGTTGCCACAGCATGTTAATGCCCTTAACCAGGTAGCCAGGTCCGTTCATGGCAGGATTCCTTGCCGTAGCGGCAATTGAGTACCAGAATTAACTGTGCCATTCTAATTGGCGTACCTGGTCAACAACAAATTCCGGTAAAAGCGCCGGGAGAACCGGATTAAGACGATGGGGATATATTTGTGAAAGTATTGATAAAGATTGCAGGAGTTTTGCTGATCCTGGTGGTGATCGGTGTTGTTGTCCTGGTTCTGAACCTGGACAAGGGCATCAAGGCCGCAGTTGAAAACCTGGGGCCGCGGTTAACCCAGAGCGACGTGACATTGAACAAGGTCAGCCTGTCACCCCGTACCGGTGAAGGTTCCCTGCAAGGACTGGTGGTGGGCAATCCGGCGGGATTCAAAACACCTAACGCCTTTAGCCTGGGCGAAATAGCGGTGGCCCTGGATACCGATACACTCGCCGGCGATCCCATTGTGATCAACAGCATTCGCATTCTGGCACCGGAAATTACCTACGAGACCGGCAAGACCCTCAATAACCTGCAGCAGATACAGAAAAATATTGAACAAGCCATGGGCGGCCGTTCAGGCACCTCAAGCCCGGACCAGGAAACTGAAGGTGCGGCCAAAAAACTGATTATCCGCGACCTGCTGGTTGCCAGCGGCAAAATTCACTACAGCAACCCCCTGCTCAGCAGCAACATGGTCGAACTCAAGTTGCCCGATATTCACATGTCCGGCATCGGCGAAAAATCCGGTGGCGCGACTGCGATCGAGGTGGTTGACCAGATTATCAGCGTCATTAACAGTCAGGCTTCAACCGTCGTCCTGAATTCCGACGCCGTCAAGGAGCTGGGCAGACAGGTTACCGACAGGATCGACCAGGAAAAGGGCAAACTGGATCAGCAAAAGGCCGACCTCGAGCAGAAAAAGGAAAATCTGGAGGGAACCGTGGAAGGCCTGAAAAAAATATTTGACAAGTAGCGGGATCAGGCTGCCATTTCGCGGCTATAGACGACCGACTGGTTTCTTCCCAGGTCTTTTGCCCGATACAGAGCCTGATCGGCGCAGCGCAGACAGAATTCGATATCCCGCTTGTTTTTACCCAGGATGGCAATGCCTGAAGAACAGGTGAGTCTGATTTTACGGTCATTGAACTGAACAGATTCTGATTCAATGCTGACACGAATACGTTCGGCAAGAGCGCGAGCCTGGTCCAGGTTGGTGTCCATTGCCAATACGACAAATTCCTCCCCACCGTAACGGTAAAACCGGTCGGTAAAACGCAGACAAGTGCTGACCCTTGCGGCAAATTCCGCCAGGACAACGTCGCCTACCTCATGGCCAAAGCTGTCGTTGATTCTCTTGAAGTAATCGATATCAAGCATCAATATCGCCATTTCCTGGTCGTGACGCAGGCCGTGGATTTTGGTTTGCAGGATGGTGTTGTCCAGACTGTGTCGATTTTCAATCTTGGTCAGAGAGTCGATATTCATTTCTCTGGTCAAGCGATACATCTGATTGGCGAGGCCGTCAGCCTTGAGCATCACGGCACCGTAAAGTGTTTCGTCATCGATCTGCTGTTTGCTGACAGTCACCAACAAGGGTACATCGGTGCCGTCCTTGGTTCGGCCCACCATTTGCTGAGGGTTGTCATTAACGCCTGCAGGGCCCAATTCCCAACCCAGTTGCTGAAATTGCTGATGCTCCCCCTGGGACAGCTGCGGTGGAATGAGCTCATCCATTTTCATATGCAGCAGATCCTGGCTGGACCAGCCAAAGATGCGACAGGCTCCGCGATTTGCCGATTTCAGTTGACCATCCTCGCCGAAAAGCAGGATGGCGCCCATGGCTGAATCCAGCACCAGTGACAATTGCAATTGAGCTTCCAGCTTGGCTTCCAGCTCAGCGTTCAGTCGCCGAAACCACAGATTTTCCCTTCGAGCGTTCCAGGTCAGGGCCATCAGCACGCTGAGGCAAAAAATCCCGGCAAACAGGGCGATGCCGAACAGGGAGTCGAGACGGCCCTTACTCACGGACTCCTTGATCAGCCAGCCCAGGACAATGGGGAATACCAGAATGGGGAGTAATAACCGTCTGAATTGTCGACTGCCGGGAGTGGTATTGATCAGCAATTTGGAAATGGCACTATCCCGGTAGACCAGTGACGAGCCAATGAAATAAACGACAAAGCAAAATGCCGTATGTACCGACATCGTGGAGAGGGGGCTTACGTTAAACAGGCCCTTGGGGCTGTATATATAACCAAACAGGGCGACAACGGGACTGATGGCGCCAATCAACAGCAGGGAATCAAACAGGCGGGTGCGCTGGTTAAGCAACTCCTTGCCAAACAGCAATAACAGGCCCGAAATGAAAAAAGTGAACGCGGTGCCCTGGGATGGGCGACCGGGATAACTGTCGCTCCAGGGGTCGGAGACCAGGAATTGATCGATACCCAGATCAATCTGCCACAGGTATTCGCCGAGGGTGGCCAAAGATTCGATTATGAGGACCATCCCGATCACAGTGCAGTAAATTTTTTTCCCCGAACCCAGATTCGTCAGCAGACAGGTACCCAGAAACAGAAATGACAGGGCGGTGTTGGCCTTCATCGATGGAAAGTCATCGAAAAACGTCGTCAGCGCCGGGTTCCCTGTGAGCCAGCCTGCGAGAACGACAGAACTCAAGGCAAGCATCAACATTCCCAGAGCGCTGACAATTGCCACCCTGAGACGGTTTTTTCGATGTTGGTCCCAATCGGATCTTGAATTTAATGTTTTCATCGTCCCTGGCCCCGAGAAGGGAAATATAGCGCCCGTGAATCAAGGTGCAGGAGGCTCAATGCAGCCGTCTCAGAATAGCGTATCGTTGAGAGAGCGGGCGGCAGAATTGAACCGGGTGCATTCATCAGATCAGGGTCTCAAGTAAGAACCACCGGCGGGGAGGTCCGTGCCGGACACCGATATAAACCAGAGCTTGACAGTCATATATTTACACCTGACAGGAATTAAAGTCAGTGTCCCTTATCACATTGTGCGTGAATTAAATCCTATTGGCGAGCTTTAGAACAAGTACAAAGTCAGCCCCGTGGCGGGATTTGCTTAACCTTCAAGGAATTCATGTGCCGGTGGCTGGTGTGGGGCTTCGTGGCCCGATCCCTTCCCTGGCACTGGCGTTGAGGCAGCATTTCGCTCTGTCAGGTGTGGTCTGTTTGAGGTGGCTCGACGGCACCGAAGTGTCATTTCAAGCCAAATCCTGCTGGACAACGTCCTGTAAACGGCCGGATCGGCACAGGATTGTAACAGGGCCTGTCAACGCTGACTGGATTGCCCCGGGGAATATTGGCCGTTATTCGAGGTCTCCGTGGTGCAAAATCATCAGCCACTGACCGGCGTGGACCTGGCTGCCAGGGGCCTGCAACACCCGGTGCACCGTGCCGGCCGCGGCGGCGGTGATCTCTATTTCCATTTTCATGGATTCCATGATGCAGAGCACCTGCCCGGCAATTACCGGCTGGCCGGATTCGACACAGATTTTCCAGACATTGCCGCTGACCGTGCTTTCCACCGCACTGCAATCGTCTTCCAGGGCCTGTTCCGGTGCCGCGGTGGCGATGTCCGATTCTGCGCTGAAATTGATCTGGCCGGAGGCCTGCCACCGGGCCAGTTCCCCCTGAAAGGCCAGGTCCCGCCGCTGTGTGAACTTGTCGATTGACCCGGCATTTTCCGCCAGGAATTGCTCGTATTCCCCGAGGTTGAAGCGGGACTCCTCGATGCGCAACGGGTAGCGGCCCCGGGGGAATTCCTCGCGGATTTTCAGCAGTTCCTCGCTGGAGACAGGGTAAAAGCGAATCTGGTCAAAAAACCGCAGCAACCAGGGCTGGCTGAAGGCCTCGGTGTGCCGGTAGCGGTTCCACATCTGCAGGGTGCGGCCAAACAGCTGGTAACCGCCGGGTCCCTCCATGCCGTAGACGCAAAGGTAGGCGCCGCCGATACCGACCGAGTTCTCCGCTGTCCAGGTGCGGGCCGGATTGTACTTGGTGGTCACCAGCCGGTGCCGGGGGTCCAGGGGGGTGGCCACCGGTGCCCCCAGGTAGACATCCCCCAGACCCATGACAACATAGCTGGCGTTGAAGATGATGTCCCGAACCTGGTCGACACTGTCGAGGCCGTTGATACGACGAATGAATTCGATATTGCTCGGGCACCAGGGGGCGTCCCGACGCACCGAGTCCCGGTACTTTTCGATGGCCATGCGACAGGCATCGTCATTCCAGCTCAATGGCAGGTGGACGATACGTGAAGGCACTTCCACGCTGCCGTGGTCCTGATCGACCTCTTCGTTCAGCTTTCGCTCAGTGTCCCCCAGATGTCGCAGCAGGGTTTCGATGTCGATGACCCGGTTGTCGTAGTGGATTTGCAGCGAGCGAATGCCGGGGGTCAGCTCCAGCATGCCCGGCAAATCCAGGGCCTTCAGCTGCAACATCAGCGCGTGGACGCGAAAACGCAGACGAATATCCAGCATCTGCGGGCCATACTCCACCAGCAGGTAACTGTCGCCGCTTGGCCGGTAGACCACGTCTAACTGGCCCGGACCGACGCCGCCGGCATCTGCGGGCAATCGCTCCAGCACCGGCGATGCCGGCCTGTAAGGTTTGACTTCGAACTCCGAGGTGGTCAATGTCCGGATGCTTTGCTGCTGGGCCTCGTCCAGTCCCCTGGCGCTGGCCAGGTCAACCGGCACAAACCGGACCCGGTCGCCAGCCTTCAGTTGACCAAGTTTCCAGAGATCGGCGCTGATCACCGTCGCCGGGCAGACAAAACCACCGAGGGACGGGCCATCCGGCCCCAGGATAACCGGCATGTCGCCGGTAAAGTCGACGGTGCCGATGGCATAGGCGTTGTCGTGAATGTTGGACGGGTGCATGCCGGCCTCGCCGCCATCGCTGCGGGCCCAGTCCGGTTTCGGGCCGATCAGTCGTATGCCGGTGCGACTGGAGTTGTAGTGCACTTCCCAACTGCTGTCGAAGAAGCGGTCGATGTCGCCTTCGGTGAAAAAATCAGGGGCGCCGTGGGGCCCGTAGATCACTCGCAACTGCCAGTCACCGGTCAGGACCGGGCGAATGCCATGGGGCACCTCGGCAGGCACTGCTTCGCCCCCGGCTTTCTCGCCGTCAGGGCTCCCGGCAAGGTGCAGGACATCGCCGGTCCGCAATGCCCGGCCGCCGTGGCCGCCAAACTGACCTAAAGTAAAAGTAGCCCGGGAGCCCAGATAGGGCTGGCATTGGATGCCGCCTTGCACCAGCAGGTAACAGCGGGCGCCGGCACCGGTCACCTTGCCCATTTGCAGGGTCTGGCCCGCGGCGATGTCAATCTGTCGCCAGTAAGCCGCGGCCTCGCCGTCGACTTCTGCCGCCATGGGGGCGCCGGCAAGGACAATGGTGGCGGCACGATGAAAACGCAGGGTCGGGCCATTGAGGGTGATCTCCAGGCCGGCGGCAGTTTCATCGTTGCCCAGCAGACGATTGCCGAGGCGAAAGGAATAATTGTCAAAGGGGCCGGACGGTGGCACGCCCACATCCCAGTAACCGGTGCGTCCCGGAAAATCCTGAACACTGGTCATGGTGCCGGGGCTCAGCACCTCGAAGGTGTCGGGTGTCCAGGCAAAGCGGTTCAGGTAGCGGGTGTCCATGGTGCCTGACCGAAAACAATCGTCTGACAGTATCGTCCGGCAGTAGGCGTTGTTGGTTTCGATGCCCTCGACGACAGTGGCCTCCAGGGCCCGAATCAGACCGATGCGGGCCTCCTCCCGGGAATCGCCGTGGCAGATGATCTTGGCCAGCATCGGGTCGTAGTAGGGCGACACGGTCAACCCCGCGCTGATCCAGTGGTCGATGCGCAGGCTCGGGCCATTGGTTGGGGTAGAGCCCTCAGCCGGTAAAGAGCCCTCAGCCAAAGGAGAGCCCTCAGCCGGTAAAGAGCCCTCAGCAAGTAATGAGCCCTCAGCCAATAAAGAGCCGCCAGCAGGAGGAAAGTCCACCGCTGTCAGCAGTCCGGCGCTGGGCTGAAAGTTTCTGTTGGGGTCCTCGGCGTAGAGGCGCACCTGGATGGCGTGACCTCGGGCCGTGAGCCCTGCCTTCAGTGGCGCCAGGGCCGGCAGGTCGCCGGCCGCCAGCTGCAGCATCCAGGCCACCAGGTCAACCCCGAAGACCTGCTCGGTGACGCCGTGTTCCACCTGCAACCGGGTATTGACTTCGAGAAAGTAGAACCGGCCGCTGTCTGCATCGAGAATAAATTCAACGGTGCCGGCCCCCCGGTAAGCCACCGAGGCCATCAACCGTGCAGCGGTTTCGTGCAACATCTGCCGTTGCTCGGCAGAAAGCCCGGGCGCGGGGGTCTCCTCGATCACCTTCTGATTGCGTCGTTGGGCGGAACAGTCCCGCTCCCCCAGTGCGATGGCCTGGCCGCGGCCGTCGCCGAAGGCTTGTACCTCGATATGGCGGGCCCTGGCGATGTATTTCTCGATGAAGACACCGTCATTGGCAAAATTGCTGGCGCCGAGCCGCCTGACGCTGGCAAAAGCCCGGTGCAACTCTCCGGGCTGGTGACAGACCTGCATGCCGATGCCGCCACCGCCGGCGGTGCTCTTCAGGATCACCGGATAGCCGATGCCATCGGCGGCAGCCAGGGCCTCGTCCTCGGTCTGCAGCAAATCGGTGCCGGGCAGCAGCGGAACGCCATTGTGCCGGGCAGCGTCCCGAGCCGTATGTTTCAGGCCAAACAGTCGCATCTGTTCGGGTGTGGGGCCGACAAAAACGATACCCCGCTGTTCGCAGGCCTCACAGAAATCGGGGTTTTCACTGAGGAAGCCATAACCCGGGTGCACAGCCTCGACACCGGTTTCGACCATAATCTGCAGCAGTTTGCCCTGGTTCAGGTAGGTATCGGCGGCGGCGCCGGCACCAAGGCAAAAGGCCTCGTCGGCGTCGGCGACATGGGCCGATTCCCGGTCGGCCTCGGCATAAACGGCCACGGCGTGCACACCCAGTGCTTTCAGTGTGCGAATAATGCGGACAGCAATGGCGCCTCGATTGGCAATCAGAACCTTGCGGAACATGACATTTCTCCAGTGACCGGGTCGTCCCGGAAATTACAGTATTAATCCGGCAAGTTTTTATACAGGGTTAATGCGGCATATGGACGTGCCGGCCATTGGCCGTAGGCCAATGCAAGCCCTTAAAATACGGGGAACTTCGCACAGTTCCGCCAGTATTTTAAGGGCGCGCAACGCAATAGGCAGGAAGCCTATTGCGTTACCGGGTTAATAGCAGTGGCCGTCCACCGCCAGCGGGCCCCGGCGTGCCCGCTTCATCTACATTGGCGCGCCAATACCCGCCATCAAGACCAGACCAGCACCTCGATGGGGGTCGGGTTGTAGCCGTTGCAGGGATTGTTCAACTGCGGGCAATTGGAAATGAGCACAACGACATCCATCAGGGCCTTCATCTCCACGTATTTGCCCGGTGCCGAAATGCCGTCCTCAAAGGTGAGTCCGCCCGCCGGCGTTACCGGCACGTTCATAAAAAAGTTGATGTTGTGGGCGATGTCCCGCTTGCCGATACCGAATTCCGGGTGCTCGGCAATGGCCAGCATCCAGCTGTCGCGGCAGGCGTGCATGCAGCGCTTTTCCAGGGCATAGCGCACCGTGTTGCTCTCGGTGGCGCAGGCGCCCCCTAGGGTGTCATGGCGACCGCAGGTGTCGGCGACAATGTCCAGCATCGGCGTGCCCAGGTTGGACAGCAGCCGCGAGCCGCTGGTCAGGTAGACATTGCCCTGCTGCTGGATAGTATCGATGGCGCTGTAGTGCTCGGCGGGGTTGGCGGCGCTGTAGAACAGGGTGTCAGCGGCCTGGTTGCCCTCGATGTCCAGAATACGCACGGTCTCGCCTTCTTTGACCAGCCTGATGAAATAATCCCCGGCATCCACCACCTGCCTGAAACCTGCAGATTCCGGTTTGAGACTGCTTTCGACAATCATGGTCCGACTCCAGTTACAGGCGACGCGGCGCCAAGGTAGTAGAGGCGATTGTTGTCAAAGCCCCTCTGGTTCTCCGGCCGGAAATTTTTGCAGAAATCGTCGTCGGTCACCGGTGGCGCCTGAAAGAATTGACAGCGAACAGGCTTGCGCGGGTACTCGACGGCAGTGGACAGGGGGTGCGGACAACTGTGCATCAGCACCAGGGTGTCCATTTCAAAGCGCAGGGTCAGGGTGGCGCCGGCCGGGGCATGACTCTCGTCCAGGCGCAGGTTACCGGTTTCGTCGGCCACCACCCGGGAAAACCAGTTGAGATTGGCGGCCAGGTCGCGGGCGCCGAGGCCGTACTTGGCCAGTTCCACCAGGAAGCTGTCGTGGCCGTTCTGCTGCCAGTCGTTGCGATCCTTCTGATAATCGCGCCGGCCCCATTTTGTCTCGACCTGGGCGGCGTTGATATTGCCTGCCACCGTGTCGTGCCAGCCCATGCTGTCCTCGGTGATGGAGCAGAATATCCGACCCATGTCCGAGTACAGGCAGTTGCCCCTGGTCAGCTTGAACGTGTGCTGGCATTTCAGGGTATCCGGGGCGTTGTAGCGCTCCAGCAGGTTTTCCGGATTGTGCAGCAACATGCCCAGGTTGGCGCCACCTTCCAGGTCGGTGAAGCGAATGGCAATGCCCCGCCGCACCCGCAGCGACCAGTGGCTGGCCGGGGGCAGTGTATAGTCGTAGAGAATGTCGGTAGTCATCGGTTTGCTCTGTCTCCAGATGTACTATTTGGCGTGTAATTATTTTTCCTTGCTGTTGCCAGGGGCTTTTTCAGGTTGAGTCTGTCTGCCTGAGATGGACGCATCGACAGGGTGCGTCAGCTCCTATGCCGGTTGCGCCGGAACAGTCTCCGTCAGGTTGGTGTTGATATCATCCAGCACGCTGGGGCTGGTCTTGCCCACCGGGATATCATAGGTGATCCTGGCGCCAAAGGCGTTGGGTGCCTGGGGGTCAATCCGCACCTTGTCAAAGACCCAGAGCCGGGTACCCAGATAAAAGCCCTCCTTGATGTCGTGGGTGATCATGAAAATGGTCAGATTCTGCTGGCGTTGCAGGCCCAGTACCAGTTGGTGCATGTCGGCGCGAATACCGGGGTCCAGGGCGCCAAAGGGCTCATCCAGCAATAATATTTTCGGTTGTCGGATCAGTGACTGGGCGATGGCCAGGCGCTGCTGCATGCCCCCGGACAACTGCTGCGGGTACTTGTTCGCGGCGGGGGCCAGGCCCACCTGCTCCAGCATGTCCAGCGCTTCCCGCCGGGCGGCCCGGCGGCTGCTGCCGAAGGCGTAACCGCACCAGCGATTGTGCTCCAGTTCCCGCGCCAGCATCACATTTTGCAGTGAGGTCAGGTGGGGAAACACCGAGTAGCGCTGAAAGACGATACCCCGATTCTCATCGGGCTCCCCGGCCAGGGGCTTGCCCTCCAGCAGGATGCGACCGCGACTGGGCTGCTCGGTGCCCAGCAGCATGTTGAGAAAGGTCGTCTTGCCGCAACCCGAGGCCCCGACGATGGTAATGAACTCCCCCCGCTCTACCGAACAATGGAGATTCTCCAGTACCAGTTGGTCGCCATAGAACTTGAATACATGATCGATACGAATGAAGCTCATGAGTCCGCCCCCTTGGCAGGGTGAAACCAGGGAAAGGCCCGTCGGGAAACGAATCGCAGTACGTAATCGATGACAAAGGCCAAAAGGGTGATCCAGGCGACATAGGGCAGGATGACGTCCATGGACAGGTAACGCCGCACCAGGAAAATCCGGTAACCGAGACCGTCGGTGGCGGCGATAGCTTCAGCGGCAATCAGGAACAGCCAGGCCGCGCCCAGAGACAGGCGCACGGCGTCCAGCAGACGCGGCAACACCTGGGGCAGCACCACCCGCAGGATGATCTGCCAGGTATTGGCGCCCAGGGTCTGGGCCTTGATCAACTGTTCCCCGGGGATTTCCAGTACCCGCTGCTGCATATCCCGAATCAGGAACGGGGTGATGCCGATGATGATCAATACCACCTTGGACAGCTCCCCCAGTCCGAAAACGATAAACAGCACCGGCAGGATCGCCATGGGTGGAATCAGGGAGATGGCAGTCACCAGGGGCGACAGGTTGGCCCTGGCGTAGGGAATGATGCCGTTGACTATGCCAAAGGTGAGACCGATGGCGGCGCTGATGCCAACGCCCATTCCCAGGCGCTTGAGGCTGCTCAGGGTATCCTGCCAGAACAGGTAGTCACCGGAACGCTTGCTTGGTTCAAAGGCCAGCCGGTCGATGGCCTCGACAAAACTGGCAAATGCCGGCAGCAGCTTGTCATTGGGATTTTCCGCCAGCCGGGCGTTGGAGGCGCCGGCATAGATCAGCGCGATCAGCAGAAAGGGCAGTAATCCCAAAAACCAGCGACCGGCTTTACCCGGGTGTTGATTGATCAGCTTTTTCATAGCCCAAGCTCAAAGGTACTTACTAAATGTCGAAACCCGATGTGTCAACGGATCCGCGAAAAAGAGGGCCCGGGCTCGACAGCAGCGGTCATCGAGCCCGGACCAATCCGGGGTTGGACCTTAAAGTTTGCCTTCGGCGGCCATCGCCATGTAGGCGGGATCAAAGCGCAGCTTGATGTTGGCGTCGCTGCCAAAAAGGCCGGCAGGGGTCTCAATGCCTATAAATCCGGCATCCGCGGCGCCTTCACCCAGCAGTCCGTGGTCAAAGGAGAAACCGGCGACATAGGCCATGGTGGTTTTCAGTGCCGGGCTGTTAACAAAAGCCACGGCATCGGCGGGTGTATAGAACATCCTGGTGGCCCCCAGTTGCGATTCGTAGCCCGCCAGATCGGTGCCGGAGGCCTTGCCCATATATTCCCGGGCGGCGACACCGGTGCTGGAATCGCTGCTCATGGTGGCCATGATTTCGTACCAGGCCCCGGTCAGGGCCTTGCCGAAGGCGGGGTTGTCCGCCAGGGTCTCGGTGTTGACCACCATCAGGTCGATGATCTCACCGGGAATCTGGGAGGAATCAAAGACCTTGTAGCTGTCGGGCATGGACAGGATTTCGCTGACCAGAGGGTTCCAGGTGGTGACCGCGGTGACATTTTTGGTGGTGTAGGCGGCCACCATGTCGGCATCGGAGGTGTTGACGACGGTGACGTCCCTCTCCGACATCCCGACGCTCTCCAGTCCCCGGGCCAGCAGATAGTGGGAGACACTCAGTTCCACCAGGTTGACGTTCTGGCCCTTGATATCCTTCAGGGCTTTCTTGCCCTTGAGAATCACCGCGTCGTTGCCGTTGGAAAAGTCGCCGACAATGAGCGCGGTGGAATCGACACCACCGGCGGCGGGAATGGTCAGGGCATCCATGTTGGTCATGGAGCAACCGTCAAACTGGCCGGCGGTGTACTGGTTGATGGACTCCACATAGTCGTTGATCTGGACCACGTCGATTTTGATGCCGTATTTGTCGGCCCACTTCTTGACGATGCCCTGCTGGGCGCCAAAATCCCAGGGCATCCAGCCGACATAAATTGACCAGCAGATACTGAATTCGGATTTTTCCTCGGCCGAAGCCGAAGTCGCGTTGAGACATAAAGCCAGGGTAAGGACGGAAAGCAGGGTGGCCGACAGTTTATTTTTCATGATTGCTCCTGGGTTACACGTTGTGAAAGTTGAGGAATCAATGACATCGATGTCATCGTAATCTCCCGGGCTTTTGTCCCGCCGTGTAACCTCAGAAAAAGGCCGACAGCTCTCGGACCAGTCACCGCAACGCCACCTCGCGCCCGGCCGGAACCCTAGCTGTACCATTGAATGTAAATTGTCTCGAGTTAGCTCAATAACAATTGCGTCATTGCATTCCTCTCGCAAATACTTACAGCAAACATTGTGCCACTTGGCCAAGCTGTTGAAATTCATTGGTATTAAAAAATGTCGAATGATTAGCAGGTTTTATATGGGCCAAGTTGGTGCGCCAGAATTTTGGTGGCATTAATTTAGTGCCATTCTGAGCCGGTCCGGCGTCATGTCTGACTCAGGATGGGGCGTCAGAGCCAGCCATCCCACCAGCCAGGAAGGCCCTATCGGCAATTGGCGGGAGTATCAGCCACAGGGCAAAAAGCCGGTCCTGATCCCGTGATGCTGTTCAGAGTTCGGATCTGAATTCACCGCTAAAATCCGTTTTCCGATAGCCACATCAAAATATTAACTTGGCAATCATCTATGCGAAGTTGATATGCGACGCAGGGATGCGCCGCCATTGGCTTCTGGCCAATGCAAGCCTCGGAAATACAAGGTAATTCGCAAATTACCGCCGGTATTTCCCAGGCGCGCAACAAAACAGATAAGGAAATCTGTTTTGTTGCCAGGTTAATAGCGACATCAATTCAGGCCCCGCTGCATGCTGAAAAGTGTATGTGTGGGAACTCGGGAGAGGGATGATCATGACTTCACACGAAAGCAGTATTGGCAAGACCCAGTCCGATGTCGGCAATAGCATCGAATTTGCGCTGGCCAGGGACAGCATGGCGGACCACCTGATCCTGGAGTGCGACGCCATGATGAAATACGGTCTGTCCAACGGCCTTGAGATCAGCCATTCGGATGCGGGTAGTTTTGAAAAATTGCAGGCTGACAGGGCCGCAATTGAGCCTGACCAACTGGTCAGGCAACTGGCTGCGATACATAAATCCCTGGCCAAGTCAGTCTATCCGGCGACGCCAAGATCCATCGTCCTGCTGTCCCAGGAACAGGCCAGGGCGCCGTTGTTTTACTTTCTCGGTCCTGTGCCCCTGGTGAGGCGGCTATCTGCCATAGCGATCTTTTTCCTGTGTGTTTTGATCGTTGTTTCCCTTAACAAGGATGTCAATGTCGACAATATCAATCTCGGCCTGCTCAACGGTAACAACAACATTTTATTTGTTAATCAGGTTTTCCTTCTGAGTTGTGCCGGCCTGGGTGCGTCCTTTGCCGCCCTGTTCAAGGCCAATGGCTTTATTGCCAATGCCACCTACAGCCCCCGTTACGATTCCAGCTACTGGTCGCGCATTATTCTGGGACTGATTGCCGGCATTATCCTGGTTGAATTGCTGCCAAGCAGCCTGTTCTCCGAGGGCAGCATGCGCAGTTTTGGCAAGCCGGCGTTGGCAATGCTCGGTGGGTTTTCCGCCAATGTCGTCTATCGGGTCCTGCAGCGCCTGGTGGAATCCCTTGAAACGCTGGTCAAGGGCAGCGGCATATCCAGAAATGAGCAGCAGCAGGCGCTGATCCACGTCAAGGCCTCCGAGCAGCGCACCGAACTGAGTGCCAGCACCGCCAACAAGTTGGTAGGCCTGCTGAAGGACCTGGACGGTCTTGATGGGGCAGAAGTGAAAAGCAGGATCAGCGGCTTTGTCGAGGAGCTTTTACCTTCCGACAAACGGGGATAAGGCGTCGCTTGCTGTCAGTCCCGGGCATTATTTCCGTCACAACTGACTCGGTGCTCCCGGGAGTTACCCGTTTGACCGGGCTGCTCAGCGTTCAGGACTTGCCGTTGCCCTGCTTGCCGGAGGGGCTAGCGTACTGGTCGTTCAGGCTTTGTACCAGGTGATCCGCGTCCGCCAGGATCTGCTCCATCCGCCTTGCCCGCCGCCAGGTCCAGCCCCGTGGCTTGGTGGAACTGAGGAAACTCCACCAGGCATTGACATTATGGGAAAAAGCCTTCAATAGTTTGTCGCGATCGTCGCCGAGGGACTTGTCCCTAGACAGGGTCTTGAGCACCCATTTCCCGGCCACGGTACGCAATTTGCCGTGGATCAGTACTATCGCCACCAAAAAAACCCCGGCAATGACAAACTGAAAGGCCGGGTCAAGATCGGCAAAAGGCGACAGGCGAAATCCCTCCCAGTAGTCGCCCTGCACTGTCCACCACAGGAAAATCGCCAGAAACAACGCCAGCACACTGCCGCTCAAAATGGCCGTTCGACGGCGCCATAATCTGCGGGCCCGGGTCAGTTTAGGCACCAGGTCGTCGCGAATATGCTTGGCGGTCTTTTCGAGCAATCCGACGATGCGGTAGGCCCTCTCCACTTCGACCTGACGGATACGCGCTTCGATCTCCGCGATATCTTCATCCCGTTTGCGTTCCAGTCGCTCCCGGACGCGGTCGTCCGCCACCTGCACTGCGACATCCTTGGCGTAGGTTCGATAGAATCGTCCCGCCGTGAGACCGTGCTGGGCCAACGCCCGCTGCCAGGCGGCAACCACGTCTTCCGGATTGTCTTCTCGGGCGGTATTGTCAATCTGGTTGAGGATATACAGAAACTTGTTCGAATCCGGGCGCTTGACCGTATTGGTGACCAGGTGATCCAGGGTGTCACGCATCGCCCCCGGTTCCGGATGTCGGGCGTCGAAAAACACCAGGACCAGATCGGATAAATCAATGATGTGGTCGGTAATCAGCAAAGTCGAGTCGCGCTGCTTGTCGGCGTCAAAGCCGGGGGAGTCAATCAAAATCTTGCCCCGCAGGGGTTCGGCGCTGGCCGTTTTCAATTGCAGATACGAGTCGATGCGACGCCCCTCACCGGCGGCTCCTTCTTCAATGCTGCGACTGATCTGGTAAAACGGAAATCTCGGGTCGCTGTCCAGAGCCAGGCCCGGCAGGGCGGCGCCGGACTCCTTGGTGCCGTAGCAGACCACGGTGAACTTGTCATCCACTGCCTGGTTGCCTGTGCGCTGCAGGTCCTGGCCGACATACTGGTTCATGAACGTGGATTTGCCCGCGGAAAAGGTACCCAACAGGGAAATCACCGGCCACCAACTCACCCGGGTCGCATAGGAGTCATCGGCCGACATCAAGCCCAGAGCGCGGGCTATGGTATCGAGCCGGGTAAAACTGCTGACACAACCGGCCAGAACCGGGTTCTCCCGCAGCAAGTGTTGCTCAAGTCGTTTTACACGCTCCTTGACAGGATTAGTAGCCATGGTGTCCCTCTCGATTGAAGGCATTTAGCATAGAGCCCAGCCTGGGCATTGTCTACTTGGTGGCCCCCTGTTTGCGACAAAGAGGAAAGATGGGTGGGGCTGAATGTTGGTTTGATTGTAGCGGTCTGAAAAACCCGTAAAACCCGGTGTGATTTTGCGTTACGATGGTGCGCGGGAGACCGTGTCTGGCTGCAGCGAGGGGTTTTGTTCGCCGCCTGCCGGTGCATTTTGCAGGTGCCCCACTGTGGGACTGCCCGGCGGTGACTGTCGCTAACCGGCCGAATTTTTACTGAAATGATCGAAGCAAAGTGGCTGGCCCAGCCGGGAAGGTTTCACCTCGCGACCTGCCCTGCGTTTTCCGAAACCAGGAGTCAACTGATGAACTCAAACAGCAAGCAAACAGAATCGTCTACTGCCATTCGACCGATTCCCCGGGAGGCATTTGACTGGTACGACCAATACGCCCACGGCCTTATCGACCGGCGCACGTTCATGTCGAGACTGACTGCGCTGGCTGCGACCGGATTCAGTGTGAGCCTGTTGACAGCAGCGCTACTGCCAGATTACGCCCAGGCCGAGCAGGTCTCATTTAACGATCCGGCGATTAAAGCCAGCTTCGTGAAATTCCCGTCGCCGAAAGGATACGGGGAGGGCAGGGGCTATCTGGTGGTGCCACGGCAGTTAAAGGGCAAGGCGCCACTCGTGCTGGTGGTTCACGAAAACCGGGGCCTGAATCCCTACATCAAGGATGTCGCACGGCGCCTGGCGATGAAGGGTTTCATTGCCCTGGCGCCGGACGCACTCTACCCGCTGGGCGGCTATCCCGGCAACGATGATGACGGCAGAGACATGCAGAGCAGCATGGATCGCGGCAAAATCGAAGAAGACTTTATCGCGGCAGCCAGATTCCTGAAAAAGCATGAGTCGGGCAATGGCAAGCTGGGTGCCGTCGGCTTTTGTTTTGGCGGCTACATCGTCAACATGCTGGCAGCATCTATCCCTGATGAACTGGATGCCGGTGTTCCCTTTTATGGCACGCCGGCGGCGAAAGAGTTGCAGAGCAAGGTGAAGGGACCGCTGATGTTGCAATTTGCCGGTCTCGATGACCGGGTCAATGCCACCTGGCCTGAATACGAAAAAGTGTTAAAGGCCAATAAGGCCGAGTACGTGGCCTACGTCTATGAAGGCGTCAACCACGGCTTTCACAATGATTCCACCGGTCGTTATTCGGAAAAGGAAGCGGAATTGGCCTGGTCGCGAACGCTGGAGTTTTTTAACAAATACTTGTCCTGAGCGGGTTGGTGGGCTGGTATCTGCACACGGGACATTCAGGGTTCAGACTTTGCCTGCGCGCCTGCCCTTTTATCACCGAAAACCCCTTATAAACAGGTGCGTTCACACCCGAGATTTAATGGGCATTCGGGACCCGCTGGCTAACGTGGTCAGTACAGCCACCGGTTTGAACGCATGGGCAGTGACAGCGTGATCGACAGGTCGTCGGCGTCATTCGTCAATCCGATTCCCACAGACAGATTCACCAGCGTGCCCGGTGCGAGCAGGGTTGAACCACCCAGTATCAGGGTGCCGAAGGTGCGGTCGCTGCCATCGATCTTGTTGCCGGACAGTTCGGTTTCCTGCTGGTAGGCACCGGCAATGAGGAGCCGCAGGGACGTTTCCGGGCTGAGTGCCAGGAAGCCGCCGAAGTTGGCGGCCAGGGTCGCGCCGGGCTGGACCTGGTCCTGCTCGAAGCTGTGTTCGTAGGACAGCCCGCCGACGAAGGCAATGGGGTCCTGCCGCTTGATGGCCGTGATCGACCCCTGAAGTTCGTTGAAGCCGCCGCCGAGGGCGACATTGCCGTCCCGCTGCTCGCCGGTATCGGTATCCCAGGTTATACGCCCCACCAGGTCCGGGAGCCACAGGCGTTCGCGCAACAGGGTTTTTGCCAGGCCGACACGCAGATCCCCGAGACCTGACCCCGACACGCTCGAGGCGCCGGTCGGTGCAAAACCGAGATTGGTCACGGTCTCGATGTCACGCCACCGGTAGGGAAGGCCGATTTCCAGTTGGGTGTCCCAGGGCAGCCCCAGGCGCAGGGCCAGATCCGCCGTGAAATTGTCAGCGTTGCGTTCCATCTCACTGGCAAAGACTTCGTCCCCGTTCATGACGAAGCCGGGCGTCGAATCCTCGCTTCGGGAGTAGGTGAGACGCGGCTCAATTTCCAGCGCTCCCGAGGGCAGGAGTAGCAACCCTTCCCGGGTCAGAGATCGTTCCAGGGCCCTTTCCGCAGCGCCTTCCTCGACAACCACTGTGCCTGGAGCCCCCGCCTTACCCTGGGTAATTTCCGCTTCCGATTCCCCTTCCAAGGGCGCCGGGACCTCTCCCTGATCCCCCGTTGCGGCCACCGGTTCCGTTGTCGGGGGTTGGACGCCAACCCGTCGCTCCAGGGCTTCAACCCGTTCGAGAAGCTCGAGAATGACCATGTCGCGCTGCTTTACCGCGCGCTCCAGATCGCGTACACGCTCGTCGTCTGCCTGTGCTGCGGCGGCAAGCACTGTCAGCGCAACGATGGCTAGGCTGGTCTGCAAATATCTCGACGTCTTCTGCATATGGTCCCCCGGATTCCTGGCGTAATCAGCGCAATACAACAAAGTCCAGCGCCCGCGCCGACAGTTGGCCCGGTAGCGCCAGCGTTCCCGATTTCGTCACGACAAAACCGACGCGGGCAATATCCTGGTATTCGATCCAGCCGTCAAGGAATTGGGGAATCGACAGGGTGACATTGCCGAAAGCAGGATCGGCGAGAAGCACTGTCCCCGAAGTGGCGCCGCGAAATACCACAAAATGCGGATAGCCCTGCAGGTTGACCGGCACGATAACGGGGGCCCGTTTGAGCAGGTCGGGCAGGGTGAGTTGCCCCAACCCTATGCCCTGGAAGCCGAGACCGTCAACAAACCGCTTGAGATCCAGAAGCGAAAAGCCCTGGCGCAGTCGCACCAGGTCAGGGTTCGCCAGGTATTCCTCCCGATTGATCAGACCCAGGGCCACCGAGCGCTCGGTGACCGGCACGCCATGCTGGTAGCGCAGTACCGTCGCCAGCGCGGCGGCGGCGCAACTGAGTTCCCACTGCTGAAGCACGACGTTGTGCTGACGTATTTCGATCACGGACCGCACCCGCTTTGCGGCGTCTTCCGCTACCGCGGCAGCACCTTGGCAGATGCAGCTGATCAGTGCAAACCCGCACAATGTCGTGCGGATAATTGAAGCATTCGTCTGTTGCATCGGCGTATCTCAGACCCATGTAGTGGCCGCGAGCGCGCCATGCTGACTGTTAATACGTACGGTGGGCGCGCCCAGCGGTTGACCCGGAAACCGGTAAGACGGTTCCCGGGTCAACCGTACAGCCGCCTATTGATACCAGATTGCCGTGTAGGGGGTTTCGCCTGGATGATGGAACGGTCCTCCCGGATTGGAGCCGTCACCGCCACCATTGGTCGCCTGCACCGGCACTGTCAGAGAACCGGGAGCTGTGGCACCAATCGTGTAGTATTCACCTTCTACAAGGGTGCCGCCTTTGGGGCTATTGAGCACGCCGTCGGTCGTGATAACCGGGCAGACAAAGGAGCCGCCCGCGACCGAATCCATCTGCGCGTCGCTCAGGGCAACTGGCTCGGCGTATGCCCCTGCAGCGAGCAGGCAGCCGGCAAACATGGCTGAGGTCAATTTTATAGTCGCTTTGATCATTTCAGATTCCTCCAGTTGAAATACCAACAGACCCGGAAAGCTCGAGCCTGTTTCCCGGGCGAGCGGCCCGATAGCCGCATTGCCCTTACTGTCAAGATTACTCCTGGGGCATCCGGCAGGCATCACGAATTTGTAACAAAAGTATCACGTTGATGGCGTCCTCAATAACCACTTGCAATGTCTCGTCCAGCCGCCCATGAGAATGGCTTGTCATGCTTTTTAGCCTTTGCCTGCCTTTAATGATTGGCTTATCAATGAGACTGAAGGCGTTTGGAAATACCATTGGAGCGGCCTGGTCGAGGCCTGCGGGGAAAGGCGGTTGAAATGTAATTAAGGAAACTCTGATTAATTAACCCGGCGCACTGCTGTCCGGTTAAAACTTTGATAAAGACTAATTTTCGTATAGCTCACAAATACTTACAGCCATTTTAGGGTGTCCCCGATTTGAACGCGAATAAGGCACAACCCCCTTCTTTTCGACCTTTGGTGGAGAGGGCTGGATGAATACAGGCAAGACGTTGTTCGCGCAGATCATGGATTTTCTCCCGTGGAAAACGTTTCATCGAATCGTAGACCGCTACGATGGGGATCACAGAGTTCGCGCGTTTCCGTGTGCCGAACACTTTCGAGTCCTGGCGTTTGCACAATTGACCTACCGGGAAAGCTTGCGCGATATCGAAGCGTGTCTCTCGACGCAGTCCGCCAAGCTGTACCACATGGGTATCCGATCTCCGATCAAACGCTCTACGTTGGCCGATGCCAACGAGCGAAGGGACTGGAGAATCTACGCCGAGTTCGAAATAAGCAGAATAAGCAGGGTCAGGTCCAACTTTTCACTACTTTTCAGGCCGACCAGCAGAGATGGGCAGGACTCAAATATGAAACAGAATCAAAGTTGAATGACCCCACTACAAATCATCGTCGGATTCGCTTTCATGGCGAAAGTGGGCGTTTAGTGAAATCCAGACCACCAGCCAGATCGCCGAAAGGATGATGAAACTGCTGTTGCCGATCAGGAACCCGACCCAGGTCGAGGTAAATTCAAAACCGGAATATCCCCGTGACGCACCGGCCTGTTCGATCAACGCCGCCAGTTCAGCCCTCAATGCCAGCACGCTCTTGATCATCCAGAAGCCGTAGATGACGATGCTGAGAAAAAACAGGAAGACCAGCCCCATGAACAGGTTGTAGAAGCCGGTTCTGGTGGCATGGAGATCCATCAGGTGTTCCTTGTTGATCCAGATGGCGACGACTATTGCCGCGCAGAAGGCTACCGACGAAACCCACCAACTCATGCCGGTTTCCAGGAGTATTTGCAGGAACTGTTCCTTGCTCCCGATCAAGGCGACGATAACGTCGATATTCTCCTGGTTCACGGCACTCTCCCCATACCACTACGCTGCTTTCCTCAGCATCTTAACGCCAGAACCGGCAATGACCCAATGTCCGGGCACAGGGTTTGCCTGGCAACCCCAATCCGGACAACGAAAGGCGCCACCCGGGGTCAAATGTTGTGAAATCTGAACAGCCCGGGGAGCAGGAGGCGATGACGTGCCGATCAAGAAACGAGCCCTGCAAGCGCCAATAGACTTAACGCCCTTGCTGCTATCGCCACTAATCCTGTTTGCCCTGGCGGAAGGCTGGGTTGATTTTGGCGGTGCAGAAAAAGACGTTCTCCTCATCGTGCCCTACCTGATTTGGGCGCTCACATTCTTCGTTTGCGCAAACATACTTATCCTGAAGAGGTGGCTGCTAATCCGCTGGATCAAATGCTCGTTTGCAATCGCCACGTCGTTACTGCTTGCTTTGGCTGCAGTGGTGTATATAACGAGTAGGCTCGGGGTCTTGTGATGCTCGGGGGATCCATAAGGGGTGTCGCACTTAACCCGTCGTATAATTTCACTGCAAGGAGAGTTTATGCCATTCACTCCATTTCACATGGGGCCAGGTATCGCCATTAAGGCGGTACTACAAGGCAGCTTCAGCCTGATGGTAGCGGTTGGTCACAATTCATTTGGGTATCCAGCCTTTAATCGTGCTGGTTACCGGTGAGGGGCATCTGCATGGATTCAGTCATACCTATGCGGGCGCCACACTCCTGGCAGTGTTCTCAGCGCTTACGGGCAAGTACCTGGCGGCGGTTGGTTGTTATGTGCTGGGACCCAATCGGCAGTGGCTGGTAAAGATCTCCTGGCGGGTTACTTTCCTGTCCGCATTTATTGGCGCCTACAGCCATGTTTTACTTGATAGCCTCATGCACGCCGATCTGGAACCGTTTTACCCGTTTACCACAAGTAACCGGTTTCTCGGCTTGATTTCAGTCGCGGCATTACACAAGCTTTGCCAGTACAGTGGTGCCATTGGCGGGCTGCTGTATTTTGCAATTCCGTGGCTGCAAAACCCCGGTAGCAGGTTTAACAAGCGGGACCGCATAGCTCCCCCGATATCGTGGATATCTTGCGATAATCCATTAACTTACCCTGCATGGCCGGGCAAAGAGTCCGCCTGCCCGGCAGCAGGATAGTTGACCGGAGTCCCCCCAAAGTTCGATTTGTTTTTGACACTACCCCGTAATTTATCGATTGTGATCTGACGGATTGATGGATATCTATGAAATTTCAAACGATGGAGTCGGATTCGACCACTGATTTGCTCGGCCTGGACCGGGAGGGCTTGTTCAGCGCCTTACAGGTTTCGGATGAAGGCCTTTCCAGCGTCGAGGCAAAGGCGCGGTTACAGCGCTTTGGCATGAATGAGATCGAATTTCACCGGGCTCGTTCACCCTGGCTGATATTTCTGGAACAGTTCAAGGATCTCTTTCCCCTGTTGCTCATGGCTGCGGCATTTCTGGCCTTCTTTGCCAATTACCTGAGCCCGAATGAGGGCTACGAACTCATTGGCGCAGCGTTGTTGGTGGTCGTGGTGCTGAACGCCGTGGTCTCGTTTGTACAAAACTACAAGGTGGAGCAGCTTATGCTCTCCTTCCTGGATTACATTCCCAGGGAAGTGGCACTGCTGCGTGGTGGCGAGAAAGTGCTGCTCGATGCCAAGGAGGTGGTGCCGGGGGATATTCTCAACATCCAGGAAGGAGACAAGATTCCGGCGGACGGGGTGATTATCGACGCGGCCCAGTTGATGCTGGACGAGTCGATATTGACCGGGGAGTCGGAACCGGTGAGCCGGGAGAAGCTGGGCGAAACGGTCGATGAGCCCTGTCTGGCCCGATCCGGCGCCACGGTGTTGAAAGGCAATGCCCGTGTGCTGGTGACCCACACGGGAAGGTCTACCAGCCTCGGTTCCATTTCCGCACTGTCGCAATCGGTCGAGCGTGACCTCACCCCCATGCAGCTGGAACTGCAGAATTTCGCGCGCAAGATCACCTCCCTTGCCCTGGGAATCGGCTTCGGGTTTTTCCTGATT
>QJWQ01000135.1 GCA_003235325.1 Gammaproteobacteria bacterium
GGCGACAGCGAGGCGGAACTGCTGTCCCTGGTGAAAACCTATAAGGATGCCGGCATTTCCCGACTGGTCGCCCTGCGCGGGGACATGCCCTCGGGCATGGGCATGCAGAAGCTGGTCAACGCCAACGAACTGGTGGCGCTGCTGCGCCGGCACTTTGGCGACCATTTTGACATCAAGGTGGCGGCTTACCCGGAAATCCACCCGGATGCCCAGGGCTACGACCGCGATATCTACTGGTTGCGGCAAAAATTCGTCGCCGGCGCCAACTCCGCCATCACCCAGTATTTCTACAACCCGGAGGCCTATTTCTACTTCATGGAACAGTGCCGCCGGGATGGCATCGAGCAACCCATCTATCCGGGCATCATGCCCATCACCAACTACCAGAATCTGGTGCGCTTCTCGGAAAACTGCGGCGCCGACATCCCCCGCTGGATTCGGCAGCGGCTTCAGGGTTTCGGGCAGGATACCTACGGGCTAAGGTCTTTTGGCGAAGAAGTGGTGACCCGTCTGTGCGAAACCCTGCTGGCGGGGGGGGCGCCGGGCATTCACTTCTACACCATGAATCAGGCGATGCCGACCCTGAACATTGTTCGCAACCTGGGACTCGGCGGCGACTGAAGCCGTGCGCCTGACCAGGGTATTTACCGATCAGCTCCTGGCCAGCGGCAGTGACATCCGCCTGGAACCGGAGGCCAGCCGTCACCTACTGACCGTGTTGCGCCTGGGGCCCGGCGATCCGGTCTGCCTGTTCAACGGCCAGGGCGGGGAATATGCCGGTATCCTGCAGGCCGGCAGCGGCAGGCAGGCCTGTGTCAGCGTCGGCGCTCACCATGCGGAAGATCGGCAGTCACCCCTGGCCATTTGCCTGGCCATTGGCATCAGCCGCGGCGAGCGCATGGACCTTATTGTGCAGAAAGCCACCGAACTGGGGGTCGCCACCATCGCGCCTCTGATCACAGAGCGAACCGAGGTGCGACTCAGGGGCGAGCGGATCGACAAGAAGTTGCGACACTGGCAACAGATCATCATCAGCGCCTGCGAGCAGTGTGGCCGCAACCGGCTGCCGCGTTTGCTGCCGCTGCAGGAGCTGGATCAGTGGCTCGCCAATGCCCCCGCGATGCCACAGGAACGGCGATTTGTCTTGCATCACCGGGCCCACCGGCAACTGCGGCAACTGGCTGAGCAATCCTGCAGGTCGACGGCTCTGCTGATCGGCCCTGAAGGTGGTCTGACCGATGAAGAAATCCGGCGGGCCGAAACCACCGGTTACGAAGCGCTGCAACTGGGGCCAAGGATTCTGCGCACGGAAACCGCACCCCTGGCCGCCATCAGTGTGCTGCAATCGATCTGGGGAGACTGGCTTTAATACCGGGGAAGAAGCAAATTCCTCAGCGACCTTCTCCCGACGATTTTCCTGAATCCTGGTGGTTCGGCCTCATCCTGCCAAGGGGAGTCCTGCCAAAGAGAGCCCTGCCATAAAGTAGTCTCAATTCATCCTTGGCAGCCTCCAGTCGTGCCCTCTGAACGGAGGAGAGGCGCCTGCCGGCCCGGTTGATATAAAAGGTCAGCATCGACATGGCCGCTTGAAACGCCGATGCCTTGCGTCGCGAACTGCTCTCGGCGGAGCGTTTCAGGGAAAGGGCTATCTCGCGCGGGTCGTCCAGAGTGAAGACTCCGGCCTCCAGATCGAGGGCATCGCTGGATTCGGTCACCCGTTGTGACCAGCGCCGCCTGGGTTTCGCACCCTCGGTTTTCGCGGGTAACCTTGTGGAACGCTTTCGAGGCATCTGATGCCAGCCTAGAGCGGTAAGGGCACGGAGCCCATGGCCCATTAATCACAATGCCGGCGCTGTTTTCACCGACACAGCCGTCGGCTAGCCCCACTTCCCGGCCAGTTGCTCCAGTCCGGCCTGCTCCAGGTCCGCGGGGGACATGGCGACCTGGACTTCACATTTGGCGGCGAATTTGAGAAAGAACGGCTCGGCTATCGACGGCAATTGCGAGGGCGAATCGATATCCAGGACAAAGGTGCCACCCCGGCAACCCTCCGGCGCGTAGAAATAGGCAGCTTCCGGTTTCAGGTCTTCCAGTATGGCCTTCAGGGTAGATCCCGCTGTTCCGGCGCGAGCCATGCTATTGAAGGGTTCGAGCGGAAATTTGACAGTGAGCAGAATGCGCATGGTACTTTACCTCCAGTGAACACAGACAGCAACCTGACTATAGTTCATCGGCGGGAGGTGAGGGTGGACAGGGCGGAAAGCGGCATTGGGGCGGATTCCGGTAGCCACCGGCAGGGCCATGGTTGAAGACGCCGATTCAGCTAACAGTCATCGGGCTGAGTTCCGTTTCTACGCGGAGCTCAATGACTTCCTGGCGCCGACATTGCGCCATTCCCGCATCGACTACCTGTTTTCCGGCAACCCGGGGATCAAGGACCCTATCGAAGCACTCGGGGTACCCCACACGGAGGTGGAACTGATCGTCGTCGATGGCAATTCCCGGGGCTTTGACTACCAGCTGCAACACGGAGACCGGGTGGCGGTATACCCGGTTTTCGAATGTTTCGACGTCTCACCGCTGGTCAGGCTGCGCCAGGCACCCCTGCGGCGGACAGCCTTCGTCGTCGATGTCCACCTGGGCAAGCTGGCCCGGTTGCTGCGTCTGCTCGGTTTTGATGTTCTCTATCGCAATGACCTGGAAGACCGGGAAATCGTCAATATCAGTTGCAGCCAGCGGCGCATTGTCCTGACTCGCGATCGGCGACTCCTGTACAACAAACGCATTACCCACGGCTGCTTCATACGTGCCGACCGACCATTGCAGCAGGTGCAGGAAGTGGTGCGACGTCTGCAACTGGAATCCGCCATCAATCCGTTTCACCGCTGCTTGCTGTGCAACGGCGAGGTCATGCCCGTTGCCAGGGAGGCGGTGCTGGACCAGTTGCCTGCGAAGACCGCCCGCTACTACCAGGACTTTCATCGCTGCCGGTCCTGCGGCAAAATCTACTGGCAGGGTCCCCACTACCGGCACCTGCAGCAGCAGTTGCAGGCGATTCGCAATGACTTGCCCTGACAGTCCGAACCGAACAGGCCTGGAGCCTGTCGTGCCTGGGGCAGTTTTACTGTGAAAAGACAGGGCTCGCTATTTTTCAGGATCGACTATCTGGTTCTGGACGCATCCATCCTTGAAACGGGTCACAGCTTACCAACGGCAAAGGAAACGCATTCTGTGTCGCCAATGATCGGCGATTGAACCGATCATTGGCCACCAAAAACAGAATTACCGCTTATTGAGATAACTGGCTGAAATCATTGCTGGCGCAGAGCGGAGAAATTCAGCGGACCGATACTGAACTCAGTGGCCCCCATACCCATTCCGCCCTCGCAGCCATTCGGCGGCGTTGTGCAGACATTGCGGGAAGACGGGCACTCCCCCGCCCAGAACATCATACCGGCAAAACCGTTGGTTGTACCTTCGCCGTTGGGCAGCACCGTTCGCACGTAGTCTGATCTGGCTGACTGGGTCGAATTGCTGAAATCGACACAGTTATCATTGGGCGTGCGCCCGTCGGTGAGCCACATGCTGACGGCAATCTTTGCCGGTGCTTTCGGCAGAATCGGTGGGTCGTAATTGGCCTTGCCGTCCACATGTTCCTGCCACTGGTCGGTGCCGGGTTCGCCCCTTGGCACCATGGCATTGATATATTCAATTTCACCATTTGGCAGCCAATCGGCTGAAGCACGTCGACTCAATTCCTGCAAGTAGCGGTTGCCTACGGCCAGGTCGAGGGTCAGCACCTTCTCGTTATCACTGGGATCAGCGGTGTCAGTCAGAAGGTTGTATTGATCGATAAAAGCCTCTATGCCGATCATTTCAACGTCGGTCGGCCGGCCATTTTCCCAGTCGATCTCGAGCCCGTCGGCTGCCAGGTAATCAACCGCCTCGACAGCTTTGGTGGCCAGATTTTCAGCGCTGTTGACCGTGGCCAGCGCTTGATTCCAGGAATCCGTATAGGTAACGCCGCCCATCGACAGCAGCACGCGAATACCTCGACTTGTAAAGTAGCTGACGACATCCGGCGTCATGCCCCTGGGAATGCCATTCAGAAATGCACTGTTTGTCGTTCCCTGCAGCAATTCCATCGGCTTGAGAAAGCTCAATACCACGAGGTTGACTGAAGGTTCTTCACCGGTTTCATCGCCGTTGCGATCAATAATCCAGCGATTCGCCATATCAAATTCCTGCCCCGGATTGGTATCACGCACCTGGCTCCAGTCACAGAAACTGTTGCCGCAATGCCAGATGCCGTAGATGGATATCACCTGCGGGTTCACAGGATCGCCGCCACCATTGCCGCCTCCATCACCTCCGGTATCACCCCCACCGGAACTGTCACACTCGCCCAGAGGTTGCCACGGATAATCGGAATCAGGGTCAGGAAAATCGCGCTTGGAAGTCGGAGCCCTGTTTACATAAGCAATGCCCTCGTACTGCACCTCAGCGCCTTCCAGATAGTAGTGCTGGCGCTTCCACTCGGATAGAGCGCTGCAGTCGTAGGCAAACGCGCTGCCAGCCGACAGGCTTGAAGAAATAACCAGGATTGAAAGAACGGTGCGCAGATTCATTGGCAGTCTCACTGTCTGGAAAGAACGGACCTCCCTGTTGAATTATTGAATCAGTCCCGATTCAAGAATAGACAGCGGGTTGGAACCGGGCAAGTTTTACCCGGATGGGAACATTGGACCGGTTTGAGCTTTGGTATCGGTGAGTCCGGCGAATGTCGGTGTGACTGGCGGGTACCGGAGTCCATCTCAGCTATTCTGTTTCGAGTTCATTCAGCCGCTTTCGAACGCTCTCCATATCAATGTGCTTTCGGGTAACGGGCCACTGTTTCCGGGCGGATTGCAGAAATACCGCAAAACCCAGGGTACAACCGGCAATTGCAGCCAGGAATGCGGATGTAAACGGGTGCACCACCTCATTCAACGCCAGAATAAAAGCCAGCAGCAATCCGATATAACCGATGGCATAAAGGGTTCTGCACATTACCCGCTGCTTGCCCATGGTTTTTTCGGGATCACTCATCTGCTCGACAACGTCGAGAAGCAGCTTTTTCTCGAACGGCAGGTCGGAATCTTTCATCTCATATTTATTCGAGTACAGGAGTTTATGTGCAGGCATTGTGTGAAGGAATGGTTTGCAGAAGCGGAGCGATGGAGTGGTCTATCAGGCGCTTTCCTCTGCCGGGCCCACCCAGAACAACGGATTATGGGCCACCTCCCACAGGTGGCCGTCGAGGTCCTTGAAGTAACCGCTGTAACCGCCCCAGAAAACCTTCTGCGGCTCTTTAACCAGAGTGGCACCCGCCTGGACAGCCTGCGAAATGACCTCGTCGACCTCCTGCTCCGAGCCGACGTTGTGAGCCAGACTGAAGCCGGCGAAACCCTCTCCTGCCGGCGATAACATGGCATCCGCCGCCAGGGCTTCCCGGCCATAGAGTCCCAGCCAGGTGCCGTTGAGGGTGAAAAACGCGACCTCAGGCGGCGACTCCATGCGCGGAAATCCCAGCCCGTGCTGGTAGAATTCGATAGCGGCATTCAAATCGCGAACACCGAGGGTAATCATGCTGATTCTGGGTTTCATCAGGTTTTTCACCTACTTAGTCCAAGCCACAATGATGGCGAATTGTTTACCTGGTGACCGGTGGCGGTTCGCTATCAACAATTGCCCTGCCAATATTCTGGGTATCCGTACCAAACCATATGGTGTCTGTCGGCGCATAATAATGCATATGCCGGACCGTACCGGCGCCTGAAGGTATCGCGGTAATAGAGATTATTGCTTCGGTACGGGTATCAAAACCGACAAAATAATTGGGTTGGGTGCCAGTCACCACCCACACCCGACCGCTTTTATCCAGAGCCGTGCCGTAGGGACGGGCATTTTCGCCGCCGGGCAATGGCCAATCCCTGAACGATTCGGTTTTAGGATCAAAGAGCCCCAGCACGCCGGCGGCGTAGTCTGCATACCAGATTCGCCCATCATCGGTTATTTCCAGGCGACGGGGACGGGCATCCCTGTTCGGAATATCAATCAGACTCAGTTTCAATGATTCCGGTTCAATCCTGGCCAGTTTGTTGGTTCCCAGCAACGCAACCCATGCTGCGCCATCGGGCGCTATTTTTATGCCGTAGGGCCGTGAACGAAGCACTGGCACAGGTATTAGCTGCACTGATAAATCCGCCAGAGTTAAACGCCCGATAAAATTTCCCCATTGCACCGTAAACCAGATGTGCTGTTCATTCTGATCGAACACCAGGGTATGGGGATCTTTCGCGATATCATCGGGCATTTCGATCCTCGTCAGCTCCTTTGTGCGGGGATCGTAGCGGCCGATATAACCTTTCAGGTTGCCGGAATACCAGACAATACCTGGCGCTGAAACAATCAGGTTGTGCGGACCGGCCTTGTCCTTCAGATCGTGTTTGAAGAATTCTTCGGTTGATGGCTTGAAACGTCCCAGGTAATGACCTGCCTGGCCAACGAACCATATTTCGTCTTCGCTGTAGGCAAACGGGTCCCGGGGCTGACCACCGAAAGGAACGGCCCATTCCTTGATATCGATGGGATTCAGCGCAACGGAATTGTCATCTGCCTGGACTGCAATACTGAAGACAGGGATCAGGGAAAAAAATAGCATTGAAATGAATTTTGGCTTTTGCATAGTTTGCCCCATCCACCCGCTGAGATAGCCGCATAGCTAATGCCCGGTCCGGCCCAATTACTAAAACTTCGCGTTCAGGGCTCGATCAACCTACATTGGCAAATGACAATAATTCGCCTTATTTCTCGAGCCTACTATTGAGACGCAAGCATTTAATGAGACGTAAGCATTGTCCATGAGAAGAATCTTTTTCAATTCCTGCCCGCGCAATTTTCCGGGCTCGATCGGCGTTGCCTTTTTTAAGTATAGCCATGCTAATCACGAGCATTCACTTTTGAGCGCTTCAATAACAAGGACCCTATTTTCGCCGCCTTCAGTCTGCCCGGCCACCCGCAAAGGGTTACATTCCAGGGAAAACTGCATCCCGGTACCTGGCAATTCCGGTGGCGCCATTGCCTCCCGAGCCTCGGCCGAGCGCGACCCGCGCATCGAGGCCGAACTCTGCGACACACCATTGCGCAGCGAATTGGTACCCGATCTTCGGTATGGCATGGGTGCGGGCAGCACAGAGGCGGGGAGCCGGTAGATTGAAGGTATACCTGCAGTCAGATGCCCGTTCAGGGTTTACCCACCGCATCCATCAACTCCATTGACACCAGCGCATCCTCCAGTGAACAGGGATTCTCGCCTTCACCACGAAAATAGCGCACCACATCCCGAATCATATTCATCTGAATGTGCTCAGGGTTTCTGAATGCCAGGGATTCCTGCCGGGTGTCCGTATTGATTTGCAATGGATTGGTCTCAAAAAAGGAGAAGGTCAATTGACCCCTTTCTCCGTAGATCGTGCAGGAATCCTCCCGGGACCGCGGATGAACATGAAATGACCAGGTGCCACCCAGGAAGATACCGCCGGCAAACACCGCGTCCAGTGCGGTGAAATCCGGAGCCGCAGATAAGTTAGCCTGGTTCAAAGACCGGCCCCGGCAGTCCAGTGGCCGACCGAAAATCCAGTAGATAATATCCAGCATGTGCGGCGCCAGGTCGTGAAACAGGCCCCCGCCCGAAACCTCCGGGTCGATGCGCCAGTTGGTCTCGGTCTGCGCGATGCGGTCAGTGTTTGCCGGCAGATGCAGCCTGATCGATATCAGCGAGACATTGCCCAGGCAGCCCTCGGTAATGAGGGCCTTGACCTTTTCGAACAACGGCAATCGACGCCGGTAATAGGCACCACTGACCTTGACGCCCGCCCGCTCGGAGGCCTGCAAAATGCGCCGGGTGGATGGCGCGTCAATAGACAGCGGCTTTTCGATATAAGCCGGCTTGCCGGCGGCAATAGCCCTCAGGGCATACTCCTCGTGACTGGAGGGTGGCGTGGCAATGTAGATGGCATTGACCTGCGGATCATCGATCAACTGTTGCGCATCAGCATAGAATTTGGCGACACCATGCCGACTGGCATAATCCTGAGCCTTAACCAAATCCCTGCGCATGACAGCCACCAGTTGCGAGTTGGGCACCTTCCGGAATGCCGGCCCGCTTTTCACCTCACACACATTGCCGCAGCCGATAATCCCCCAGTTGATGGTTTGCTTGATCTTGTTCATTGGTTCCTAGCAGTTAATTCGGCTTATAAAGAGGTACTTCCGGCGCAATGTTTTCGATAATGCCAAAAGCATTGGTGATTAATTATTTGCATCACATTAGCGCGGACAATCTTACCAGTCACTGGCGGCAGAAGATTCTATTGCGATAACTCGACCATGATCAGCGAATATGCCGGAGAGGCAGTAAGATGTGGACGGAGGACTAAGGGCTGCAGCTATTGACCAGGGTTGGCCATCGCCAGATACTGCGATGGCTTTAGAATACACTGGTCCTGCAAATACCCAGGTAAAGTAAATACGCGTGGCTGCATACGGAATTTAAAGACACGGTAGAGGAAGTACCGTGATGCATTTTCCCGAGAGAACACAAGTTCATTTGGCGTCACATAAAATGGCGTATTTTTCCCATATTTCGTAGTCTTGGCTTCAATAAAACGATCTGTTCCATTTTCTTCAAATGACCGGATATCGAAGCCTGCGGAAGGTCCTACGCTGACCGAAATTTGCTCAATACGGTCGGCCAATGCTTCTTTACCGGCCTGAATAAGACGAGCCCGTTCAAAATTTATAACGAATTTTTCACCAGCGTCCCCCAAGGATTGATTTTGCGCTTCACGCTCCAGGTAGTTAATTCCTGCTGGATTATAGATTGCCTTCGCCTCAGCTACTTCAGGCACTCTCCTATTTTCACTTTCCGGAGGATCTTCCATTGCGGCAAGAAAATCCTCAACCGAAGGTATCAAAGGCACATTCTCCGAGTCAGCTTGAAACACGCGCTGAAATTGCGGATTTCTAGCTAAAAAATCTGAGACGGCATCAGGAAGCAGACTGCGCTGATAATTTGACCTGGGCTTGTATCCATCAATGTAAGGAATACCCATCTTGATGAGAACGGCACTGATATTTTGATGTTTCAGCTCGACGGAACCATTAGACCGATTATTTAAACGTTCCATTAATGCACGGCGGTGCTCACTCTTATTAAATTTCTGGCCAGTCAGCTCTAGACGAAGCATGTGAAAGTAGTCTTCAACCGCCGCCTCGACTTCGGATTCCGACCATTTATTCATAGGCACCCACGTGCTCAAAATTTATAGGATAAAGGAAATTTGGTCCGTTTGTTTGCATAAGGCGTCTAAGAAAAAATAATTCGGCGGTCATTGGTGCTTCGCTGATACCCTGTGGCAGCCCAATATATTGTCTGTGCCACTCGGAATATATTCCAGGGTTGCCTTGCGGATCGAGTCAACACAGGCACTAGCTCTGACATCGCCTTTATATTGCCCGATTGTAGGTAGTTTGAAGACACCATCGGCATTGGTTGTACCGGTTAAGTCTCGATAAAGTTCCGCCAAAGCTGACGGTAACAGACACATTCGCCACCGGGTTGTTCAAGTCGTCGAACACGATGACCTCGGCCGCCAACTTTATTCTCCGGCGGATGCAGGGTGCAACCGGGTAAGTCGCTAATGACCACCAGAAATGAGTCCTCCACGGTACCAGCAATTTCCAGTTAAGCATTGCATGCGACGTTCAAACCCGAGCAACAGGCCAGTTGCACGATGCCGAAAGGCAGCGCGGCCCTACCCCAGTCGCCGCATTACTGGTCAATCATATTGGTGGGTTTGACTGCATAATCGGCATCGCCGCCGTTGTTCTCCCCAGTGGTACCAGAGCACATTGCACGCCTACGGCCAGGATGCTTTTAACAGGGCATCGCAGTCGTCGCCGACACCGTTACTGGAATGTTGCCGATGGTCGATTGAAGTGCCCTCGTGTGGGGCCTGAATCAGTCCAATCGAAACCTTTCCGGACCCCAACATATAGCCGAACCATTGCGACAGTACCGGGCTCCTCCAGTAACAAACTGTGAAAAGCTGCCGGCAGTGGTTGAAATGGAAACCTGTACAAGCCCTAACAGGGCATTGCCAGATCGTCCGCTCTACAACCACAAAGAAAACCTTGCCATATCTACTGCCACGGCCTGTTGACCGCCGAGAGACAGGTGGCAGGTTTTCATGGGTATTCGACAGACGACGTAACGAGAGTTACTCGCGAGGTTTCACCGATTTGAGCGCTCTTCATTTGGAATAGCTACCCG
>QJWQ01000121.1 GCA_003235325.1 Gammaproteobacteria bacterium
AGGCGTGGAAATGGTGATGCCGGGAGACAATGTGCAGATGACGGTTACCCTGATTGCGCCGATCGCCATGGAAGACGGACTGCGTTTCGCCATCCGTGAGGGCGGCCGAACAGTCGGCGCCGGCGTGGTCGCCAAGATCGTCGAGTAAAGACAGGCAATTCCGGCAAAAAAGGGCCTTGTAAAGGCCCTTTTTTGCCCTCCGGAGCAAAAACCGGATGCAAACACAGGTCGGGTAAAACTAGGGGCAGCTGCCTCGAATTACCTTGACACTCCCCGGGGGCGACATTAGAATCTCGCCTCCTTTTTTGGGGGGTTTTCGCCGCTGGCGACAACCCCGGATGTTGGAGTAATTGATTCCATGCAGGATCAACGAATAAGAATTCGACTGAAAGCTTTTGATCACAAGCTGATCGACGCTTCAACGCAGGAAATCGTCGAGACGGCCAAGCGCACAGGTGCCCAGATTCGTGGGCCGATACCACTGCCGACCCGCATCGAACGCTTTACTGTTTTGATCTCGCCCCACGTCAACAAGGACGCCCGGGATCAATATGAAATTCGCACCCATAAGCGGATTCTGGATATCGTCGAGCCGACAGAAAAAACTGTCGATGCGCTGATGAAACTGGATCTCGCCGCGGGTGTAGAGGTCCAGATCAGCCTCGGCTGACCTGTTGCCTGGCCCCGGCCCGGGGCGTGTAACGCTCTGAAATGGGCGGCCATAGCGGGTAACAGCCCCGTACACTGAGAGGTTAAAAATGAGTGTTGGAATCGTGGGCCGCAAGTGCGGCATGACTCGCGTATTCACCGATCAGGGTGTCTCCGTGCCCGTCACAGTGATTGAGGTTGAGCCCAACCGTATCACACAGGTCAAAACAACGGAAACCGACGGTTATTCGGCAGTGCAGGTCGCTGTCGGCGAGCGTCGAGCCTCCCGCATCACCAAGGCTGAAGCCGGTCACTACGCCAAGGCGAATTCCGTCGCTGGTCGCGCTCTGGTGGAATTTCGCAGTGAAGGTGTCGACGAGCCCTTTGAGGTCGGTGGCGCCTTGTCGCTGGATCGATTTGAGGCCGGACAGGTCGTCGATGTTACCGGCACGTCCAAGGGCAAGGGCTTCCAGGGTGTAATCAAGCGCTGGAACTTCCACATGCAGGATGCCACTCACGGCAACTCCCGTTCGCACCGTGCACCGGGATCCATTGGCCAGAACCAGAGCCCGGGGCGTGTCTTCAAGGGCAAAAAGATGTGTGGCCACATGGGTGACGAGCGGGTGACCGTGCAAAATCTGGTGGTTGTGCGGGTCGACGCCGAGCGCAACCTGATGTTGATCAAAGGCGCCATTCCCGGCGCTCCCGGTGGTGACGTCATTATTCGTCCTGCCGTGAAGGCCTGAGGGATTACCCCATGGAGCTGAACCTAGCGACGCCACAAGGCAGCAATGGCACCGTCACTGTTTCCGATGTTGCCTTTGGCAAAGAGTTTAACCAGGACCTGGTCCACCAGGCGGTTACCGCCTTTCTGGCCGGTGCCCGTCAGGGAACCCGGGCGCAAAAGACCCGCTCCGAGGTTTCTGGCGGTGGCAAAAAGCCGTGGCGGCAAAAAGGCACCGGTCGTGCCCGTGCCGGAACCAGCAGAAGTCCCATCTGGCGCTCCGGCGGCGTGACCTTTGCCGCTCAGCCCCAGGATCACAGTGTCAAGCTGAACAGGAAAATGTACCGGGCGGCGTTGCGCTCCATATTTTCCGAGCTGGCCCGCCAGGGACGCCTGGTTGTCGTCGAGTCATTTGAGGTCGAGGCGCCGAAGACCAAGGGTCTGGTGTCAAAGCTGGCCGAGTACAACCTGGCGAGTGTTCTGATCGTCACTGAAGAGGTCAACGAAAACCTGTACCTGTCCTCGCGCAATCTGAACGGGGTGGCGGTGCGGGACGCTGTCGGCATCGATCCCGTCGCATTGATTGGTTACGACAAGGTGCTGGTAACGGTGCCGGCCCTGAAAAAAGTCGAGGAGATGCTGGTATGAATCCTGAGCGTATCTTCAAGGTGCTGCTGGCGCCCCATGTGTCGGAAAAGGCATCCAGCATTGCCGAGGCCGCTAACCAGGTGGTTTTCCGGGTGGCTGCCGATGCTTCCAAGCGGGAGATCAAGGCTGCGGTTGAAAAGCTGTTCAGTGTCCAGGTGGAAGCTGTGCGCGTTGCCAATGTCAAGGGTAAAACCAGGCGTACCCGGCAAGGGGTCGGTCGCCGGTCCGACTGGAAGAAAGCCTATGTTCGTCTGGCCCAGGGTCAGGAAATCGACTTTGCGGTTGCTGAGTAAGGGGTGCTGTCATGCCAGTAGTGAAGAGAAAACCAACATCACCCGGACGACGGTTTGTCGTCAGTGTCATCAACCCGGAATTGCACAAGGGCGCGCCCTATGCGCCGTTGCTGGAGAAAAAGAGCAAGACCGGAGGCCGCAACAATGCTGGCCGGATTACCACCCGTCACATCGGTGGTGGCCACAAGCAGCACTATCGCCTTATTGATTTCAAGCGGGACAAGGACGGCGTTACCGCCAGGGTCGAGCGGATTGAGTACGATCCCAATCGCACCGCCAATATTGCCCTGGTCTGTTACGCGGATGGCGATCGTCGCTACATCATCGCCCCCAAGGGGCTGAAGGCGGGTGACCAGTTGCAGTCCGGGCAAAGTGCGCCGATCAAGGTTGGCAACTGCCTGCCGTTGCGGAATATCCCTGTCGGTTCGGTGCTGCACTGTATCGAGATGAAGCCCGGCAAGGGTGCACAACTGGCCAGAAGCGCCGGGACGTCGGTGCAACTCGTTGCCAGGGAAGGTCGCTACGCCACCCTGCGTCTGCGCAGCGGCGAAATGCGCAAGGTGCCGGTGGATTGCCGGGCCACGATTGGCGAGGTCTCCAATGGCGAACATGCCCTGAAATCACTGGGCAAGGCCGGTGCCACCCGCTGGCTCGGTGTGCGACCAACGGTGCGCGGTGTGGTCATGAACCCGGTCGACCACCCCCATGGCGGTGGTGAGGGCAGGACCTCCGGTGGCCGGCACCCGGTGACACCCTGGGGTGTGCCCACCAAGGGGTACAAGACCCGCAAGAACAAGCGCACCACCGGTATGATCGTACGCCGTCGCAACAAGTGATGTCGCACGCCTAACAGAAGACAGGAAGAGGAAAATACAGTGCCACGCTCCCTGAAAAAAGGTCCGTTTATCGACCTGCACCTGCTCAAGAAGGTTGAACAGGCCGCGGAACAAGGTGACAAGCGCCCGATCAAGACCTGGTCGCGCCGTTCCATGATCCTGCCTGAAATGGTCGGACTGACCATTGCGATCCACAACGGGCGCCAGCACGTGCCCGTGCACGTGACTGAAGAAATGGTCGGCCACAAGCTCGGGGAGTTCGCGGCGACGCGTACGTTCCGGGGGCATGTGGCCGACAAGAAAGCCAAGCGCTAGTCGCTCGGCTCACGACCTGAAGAGGTAGTTTACGGTGGAAGTAGCAGCAAAATTACGCGGTGCCGGCATGTCGGCGCAAAAGGCCAGGCTGGTCGCTGACCAGATACGTGGCAAATCTGTGGAAGAGGCGCTGGACATCCTCGCCTTCAGTCCCAAGAAGGGTGCCGCGGTCATCAAGAAAGTGTTGGAATCAGCCATTGCCAATGCCGAGCACAATGAGGGCGCCGATGTCGATGACTTGCGTGTAGCCACCATATTCGTCGATGAAGGCATGGCCATGAAGCGGGTTAAGCCCCGTGCCAAGGGGCGCGCCGATCGCATTTTAAAACGCACCTGCCATATTACGGTGAAGGTTGCCGACTGAGGCATCCCGGTAATTAGGAGACCATTGCATGGGTCAGAAAGTACATCCAACCGGAATACGCTTGGGTATTGTTAAAAAGCACACCTCGACCTGGTATGCCAGTCAGGCTGATTATGCTGACAAGCTCAATTCGGATCTGAAAGTTCGCGATTTTATCCGCAAGCAACTGGCCCATGCGTCGGTCAGCCGCGTCGATATCGAGCGACCTTCCGAATCGGCCAAAATAACCATTCACACCGCCCGTCCGGGCGTGGTGATTGGCAAGAAAGGCGAGGATGTGGAAAAGCTGCGCCAGGCTGTGGCCGCCGTCATGGGTGTGCCCGTGCATATCAATATTGAAGAAATCCGCAAGCCGGACATGGATGCCGCCCTGGTGGCGCAGAATGTCGCCGGTCAGCTTGAGCGCCGGGTCATGTTCCGTCGGGCGATGAAACGCGCAGTGCAAAACGCCATTCGCCAGGGCGCCAAAGGCATCAAGATCCAGGTCGGTGGCCGTCTCGGCGGAGCCGAAATCGCCAGGACAGAATGGTACCGGGAAGGCCGCGTGCCGCTTCATACCCTTCGCGCCGATATTGACTATGCCACTGCCGAGGCAGGCACAACCTACGGCATCATCGGTGTCAAGGTCTGGATTTTTAAAGGTGAAGTGCTGGGCGGCTATGAAGCCGAACAGGCTCCATCCAAGAAGTAATTTGGGATTAAGGGTCGAGCGAGATGCTGCAACCAAAACGTACAAAATTCCGCAAGCAGATGAAGGGCCGCAACCGTGGCCTGGCCGATCGCGGCAGCAAGGTCAGTTTCGGTGAATACGGTCTCAAGGCCGTGGCCCGGGGGCGACTGACTGCCCGGCAGATCGAATCTGCCCGGCGAGCCATGACCCGCCACGTCAAGCGGGGCGGAAAGATCTGGATCAGGGTGTTTCCTGACAAGCCCATAACGGAAAAGCCCCTGGAAGTGCGACAGGGTAAAGGCAAGGGCAACGTGTCCTACTGGGTTGCCCAGATACAGCCAGGAAAGGTCCTCTATGAAATGGAAGGGGTGACCGAAGCGCTGGCCAAGGAAGCTTTTGCGCTGGCCGCAGCCAAGCTGCCAGTCCAGACAACCTTTGTTAAACGGTCGGTGATGTAATGAAAGCGGCAGAACTTCGTCAAATGTCGGTGGATGAGCTGAAAGCTGCTCTCGCGACAGAACTGGGCAACCAGTTCAAACTCCGTATGCAAAAATCAACTGGCCAGTTGGGCCAGACTCACTTGCTGGCCCAGATCCGGAGCAATGTGGCGCGGATCAAGACAGTATTGAATGAGAAGGCGGGTAACTGAAATGACCGAGAAAACAGCCAGCACCCTGTCTGGCAAAGTCGTCAGCGACAAAATGGATAAAACCATCACTGTGCTGATCGAGCGGCGGGTAAAGCACCCGGTATACGGCAAGATCATCAGCCGGTCCACCAGAATCAAGGCTCACGATGAGACTAACCAGTGCCGGACGGGTGACATGGTGACCATCAAGGAGAGCCGTCCGTTGTCCCGTACCAAGAGCTGGACACTGGTGGAAGTGGTCGAGAGGGCTACCGAGGTTTGATCTCGGCCAATACTACGGATTCGGAGCAGAACAATGATTCAGACAGAAAGCTATCTCGATGTTGCCGACAACAGCGGCGCCCGGCGAGTAATGTGCATCAAGGTGCTTGGCGGCTCCCATCGTCGCTATGCCGGCGTCGGTGACGTGATCAAGGTTTCGGTCAAGGAAGCGATCCCCCGGGGCAAGGTCAAGAAGGGTCAGGTGATGAACGCCGTCGTGGTAAGGACCAAGAAAGGTGTGCGCCGGCAGGACGGAAGCATCATTCGCTTCGACGACAATGCCGCAGTGCTGCTCAACAACCAGCTGGCTCCGATCGGTACCCGAATCTTTGGACCTGTTACCCGCGAACTGCGTGGCGACAAGTTCATGAAAATTATTTCTCTGGCGCCTGAAGTACTCTGAGCCCGAGGGAGGAATCGCAATGGCAATGTACAAGATTAAACGCAACGACGAAGTGGTCGTCATCGCCGGCAAGGACAAGGGTAAACGCGGCAAGGTCCTGCGCGTCCTGGAAAACTCCAGGGTCCTGGTCTCCGGGGTGCAGATGATCAAGAAGCACCAGAAGCCGAACCCGCAACTCGGTATTGCCGGCGGCATTATCGAGAAGGAAGCCCCGATTCAGGTTTCCAACCTGGCGATCTACAATCCGGCCACCAAAAAGGCGGACCGGGTGGGGTTCAAGGTGCTTGATGACGGCAAGAAAATTCGTGTATTCAAGTCAAACGGCGAAGCTGTAGACGCTCAGTGAGATAAATGACCATGGCCAGGCTGAAACAACTTTATAAATCTGAAATCGCATCAAGGCTCAAGGAAGAACTGGGGCTCGAAAACGTAATGCAAGTCCCGCGAATCAGCAAGATCACCCTGAATATGGGCGTCGGTGAAGCCCTTGCGGACAAGAAGACCCTCGAAAATGCCGTCAACGACATGACCCGCATCGCCGGACAGCGTCCGGTCATTACCAAGGCGCGCAAGTCCATTGCCGGTTTCAAGGTCAGGGAGGGCTGGCCAATTGGCTGTAAAGTTACCCTGCGCAGTGATCGCATGTACGATTTTCTGGAGCGACTGATCACCATCGCCATTCCGAGGATTCGTGACTTCCGCGGGATCAGCCCCAAATCCTTTGATGGCCGGGGCAACTTTGCCATGGGTGTTTCCGAACAGATAATTTTCCCGGAAATTGATTACGACAAGGTCGACGCCCTGCGCGGTATGGATATTACCATCACCACCACGGCGCGCACCGATGATGAAGGCCGTGCTCTGCTGCGTGCGTTCAACTTCCCTCTGAGAGGCTGAGGACTAGGTACATGGCAAAAAAATCAATGATCGAACGCGAACTCAAGCGCAGCCAGACTGTGGCGAAATACGCGGCCAAGCGCGCCGCACTCAAGGCTGCCGTCAGCGACGTCAATCTCTCCGACGAAGAGCGTTGGGATGCCCAGACGAAGCTGCAAAAGCTGCCGAGAGACGCCAGCCCGACCCGGCAACAGCGCCGGTGTCGCATTACTGGCCGTCCCCACGGGGTCTATCGCAAGTTCGGTCTGTGTCGTAACAAATTGCGCGAAGCCACCATGCGCGGCGACGTCCCTGGTCTTGTCAAGGCCAGCTGGTAAAGGTTGAGGAGCAAACAGCGATGAGTATGCAAGATTCACTGGCGGATATGCTGACCCGCATCCGCAATGCCCATGCCCGGGGCAAGGCCTCCGTCGGTATGCCCTCTTCAAAGTTGAAGATTTCGGTGGCCGAAGTGCTGAAGGCCGAGGGTTACATCAGTAACTTCAGTGTCGAGGCAGGTGCCAAGCCCACTCTGGTGATTGAGTTGAAGTATTTCGAAGGCAAGCCGGTGATTGAAAATATCAGCCGCGTCAGCAGACCCGGGTTGCGCAGTTATGCCGCAGTTCAGGAATTGCCAAAGGTACAGGGTGGCCTTGGTGTTGCCATCGTCTCCACCAGTCAAGGGGTAATGACCGATCGGGCGGCGCGCAGCGCCGGTATCGGCGGTGAAGTGTTGTGCACGGTTTTCTGACGGAATACAAACATGTCTAGAATTGCGAAAAATCCGGTTGAAGTCCCCAAGGGCGTTGAACTGCGGGTCGATGGCCAGGATGTCACCGTGAAGGGCAGCAAGGGCAGCCTTGCCGCCACCTTCAACGGGGCTGTCGAAATCCTGCAGGACGGCAACGTGCTGACCTTCACCGGCAGGGATAACTCCAAAGCCTCCGATTCCATGGCCGGTACGGTACGGACGCTGGTCAACAACATGGTGCTCGGCGTTTCCCAGGGGTTTGAAAAAAAATTGCAACTGGTTGGCGTTGGTTACCGCGCCCAGGCGCAGGGCAACAAGCTGAACCTGACCCTGGGTTTTTCCCATCCGGTTGCCTACGAACTGCCCGCCGGTGTTACCGCTGAAACCCCGAGCCAGACAGAAGTGGTGTTAAAGGCCGCCGACAAGCAATTGCTGGGTCAGGTAGCCGCCGAGATACGTGCTTTCCGTCCGCCGGAACCCTACAAGGGTAAGGGTGTCCGTTACGCGGATGAAACCGTCCATCGTAAAGAAGCGAAGAAGAAGTAACAGGTCCGGATTATGAGCGACAAGAAACAAACACGGTTACGTCGTGCCCTGCGTGCGCGATCCAAGATTCGCGAGCTGGGTGCTACCAGGCTCTGTATCCACAGAACGCCCAGGCATATCTATGCCCAGGTTATCTCTGCTTCCGGCGACCAGGTTCTGGCCAGTGCCTCGACCCTGGATTCAAGCCTGCGTGGCGGCAAGACGGGAAATATCGACGCGGCCCGGTCCGTGGGGCAGCTGATCGCCAGCCGGGCAAAAGATGCTGGAGTCGAGCGGGTGTCCTTTGATCGCAGCGGCTTCAAATACCACGGCAGGGTCAAGGCCCTGGCCGACGCCGCCCGCGAAAACGGTCTGGAATTCTGAAGGTTAAATCATGGCTAATACTCCGAGAGATGTAGATCCCAACGAAGGGATGATGGAAAAACTGGTTCAGGTGAACCGTGTTGCCAAGACCGTCAAGGGCGGAAGAATTTTCGCTTTCACCGCATTGACTGTGGTCGGCGATGGCAATGGACGGGTTGGTTTCGGCAGGGGCAAGGCCCGGGAAGTGCCCCAGGCTATTCAAAAGGCCATGGAAGCGGCCCGACGCAATATGATCAACGTCGACCTCAACGGCACCACCCTGCAGTACCCGGTACGCTGTGGCCACGGTGCTTCAAAGGTGTACATGCAGCCGGCTTCCGACGGTACCGGTATCATTGCCGGTGGCGCCATGCGCGCCGTGCTGGAACTGGCCGGCGTCCAGAATGTTCTGGCCAAATGCTACGGATCCACCAATCCCGTTAACGTGGTTCGCGCCACCTTCAAGGGGCTGAAAACCATGCGGTCCCCTGAAGAGGTCGCCGCCAAGCGGGGCAAAACTGTCGAGGAAATCCTGGGCTAGAGCAATCATGCTGAGGAGTTGGGAATTGAATCATGGCGAATGCAAATAAAATCAGGATTACCCAGGTGCGAAGTATCCACGGTCGCCTGGCCGCTCACAAAGCCTGTATTTCGGGCCTCGGCCTGCGTCGTATCGGCCACACTGTCGAGGTGGAAGACACGCCGTCAGTCCGCGGCATGATCAACAAGGTCCAATATATGGTCAAGGTAGAGGGTGAGTAACATGCATCTGAACACACTGAGCCCGGATCCCGGCCGGATCAAGGACGGCAAGCGCGTCGGTCGCGGTATCGGCAGTGGCCTGGGCAAGACCTGTGGCCGCGGTCACAAGGGGCAAAAATCACGCGCTGGCGGCAGGGTCCGCCCCGGCTTTGAAGGCGGGCAAATGCCCTTGCAAAAACGCCTGCCAAAGTACGGGTTCAGCTCGAGAATGGCCGTGGTAACAGCCGAAATTCGCAGCGCAGAGCTCAATAAAATCGATGCCGAGCGGATCGATCTTGCCGCCTTGCGGACCGCGGGATTGATCAATGCCAATATCGAGCGGGCCAAGATATTTCTGGCAGGTGAAATCACCAGGCCGGTGACCATCGTCGGTCTCGGAATCACCAAAGGTGCCAGGGCAGCCCTTGAAGCCGCCGGCGGCAGCGTCGAAGGGTAACGGGAATCACTCATGGCTAAAGCCGGAAACCAGCCACTGGGTAACAGCAAAGGTTTAGGCGAGCTCTGGGCTCGCCTTCGCTTTTTGTTGCTGGCAATTATCATCTACCGCATCGGTACCCATATTCCGGTGCCCGGTATCGATCCCGATCGCCTGTCCAGTCTGTTCAACCAGAATCAGGGCACCATCCTCGGACTGTTTAATATGTTCTCCGGTGGCGCCCTGGAGCGCATGAGTATTCTTGCCCTGGGCATCATGCCCTATATTTCGGCGTCAATTATCATGCAGTTGTTGACAGCGGTATCACCCAGCCTGGAACAGCTGAAGAAGGAGGGCGACAGCGGTCGTCGCAAAATCAGCCAGTACACGCGCTATGGCACTGTGCTGCTGGCGACTGTGCAGGGCACCGGTATGGCGGTGGGACTCGCCGGCCAGGGGCTCGCCTACCTGCCAAACTACAGTTTTTTCACCATCGCTATCACGTCCCTGGTAACCGGTGCCGTGTTCATGATGTGGCTCGGCGAACAGATAACCGAACGCGGTGTCGGCAATGGCATATCCATGCTTATTTTTGCCGGTATTGTCGCCGGTCTGCCGGGTGCGATTGGTCAGGCTTTCGAATCGGCGCGACAGGGTGATCTGCACATTCTCACTGTTCTCTTTGTCGCCATGATTGCGGTGGCGGTGATTTATTTTGTGGTATTTATCGAGCGCGGTCAGCGTCGGATAACGGTGAATTATGCCCAGCGGCAGCAGGGCCGGCGCGCCATTGGTGGCACCCAGTCCAGCCATTTGCCCCTGAAAGTGAACATGGCGG
>QJWQ01000055.1 GCA_003235325.1 Gammaproteobacteria bacterium
GTGAGAGCAGCGGAAATCAGGGCCAGGTTCTGAATGGCCGCGAGGCCCCACTGTGAAGCGTCGTTGGTCGACAGCCAGGGCGCCTCGCTGACCGGGTTGAGCACTGCGGGCCCATCGACCCTCAGCACCGCATACGGCTTGCCATCCCACTGCTCCGCAAACTCCTGGGTCGCGTTAAATTCCTGCCAGGCCCGGTGAGCCAGACTGTCGTCTTTGTCCAGCGCCGCCGCGTATGCGGTCAAACGGGAATGGGGCGCTTCCAGTGGATTGTCGAAGTGTTGCCCCAGGGCGGCGTCTTGCTCGTCATCACTTGCGTTGTAGAGGCGACAGTAGCTCAGCCAGGCCGCCTTGTATTCCGGTACTTCCAGCAATTGAATCAATTCAGAATTTATTTCCACCAGGCCAAACACAGCGCTGAGGTGAGACACCTGCGGCCCCTGATCAGGTGGTGCCAGGATTGTGTGGGTAGTTGGGTCAAAGCCGAACATGCCTGCGAAGAAACCCTGCGGATGACCACCGATGGTTTGCATTGCGTTGACCAGCCTGTTGCGATACTGCTCATCACCGGTGCGTTCCCAGGCAGTCAGCCAGTTGGCGGCGACTGAACCCCAATCGGTGCCTACCTGTATGCGGGCCGGGCCGGGCACGGGATCGCGACCCGGCAACTTGCGCGTGGGGTCCACTACACCGAGTTCGACATCGGCATTGATGACCTCATCCAGGATATCGCCAGTGCGCTCATCGCCGGTGAGAAAATAATGAAAGCGCCGGTAAGCCGCTGTGCTGATACGCAACTGCTTGGCGCTACAGCCCCAGTGCTGAACGTTGTGTCTCGAACCCAGGCCCTTGAATCGACCCAGGTGATAGATGTCGACATCGCGGTTATGGCGGGTCATGGCCTCGGCGACACGAAACGTTTGCGGATCCCCTGTGCGCAAAAACGAGTACCAGAGCCACAGGTCGGGCGACAGTTCCGAGTTGTCCCAGGCATAGCCACCCACGTCGTAGCGCCAGACATGGCGATCCACGTCGTAGGTGTGCATGATGTCGCCGTAATTCCAGAAGCCGTACCAGTGGCGCTGTTCGATCTGCTGACGGTAAAAATCCACCTGCCAGTCCAGTCGATCCTCAATTTTCTGCCTCATCGGACTGGAGCGGTCCGGCAGGCTCCACAGGGGCCCAAAGACGCCGGCGCGCAGGTAATCCTGGGGTGCGGCAACCACCTGGGGCGGTCGGCTGATAAATTTTGCCCACTCAACGGTATCAGAGCGGGGGGGCGTCGCATCAACTACACGCAAAGTGAACTCGGTGGTACGCGCCACACCGCGCGCATCACCAAAGCCGGGTTCATAATCTTCATAAGTGATATTGAGCGCATCCAGTTGCTGCTCGTAGGTGTCCGCGCCCAGACTATCTCGATAGTAGCGCACGTCCATGGGTGGCGCTTCGGGGGACCAGAACCACAGAGTGGCCTGCGATTCCGGCTGACCGGCGTTGCGAATATCGATCTGCACGGGGTGCAATTGCCAGAAGTCGCGCATACCGAATAAGACACCGCCGGAGGCACCGCCCAGATAGGCTGTGCCACTGGCCCTGTGCCCCTGATCCGAGTCAATCCAGCCGTGACCGCTCTGGGTGCGTTTCCGGATGGTAAATCCGTTGGCGTTCAACTGCGACAAGGTGTAGTCGTTCCACACGGGAACCCAGTGCATCTTGCCTTTGACTCGCGGACCCCACTCATCCATCGGCGGAGTGGCACGCCCGGCAATCTGGGCATCGCGGACTGCTTTCCCCGAGTCTCTGCGCAGACCGGTAACGCCTTGTGGCGACTCCCCCCACAAGCCGTTGTCCTGGCCGGCAAAGCGAATATGGCGGTTATAGAGTTCATCGCCCTGTACAACGTCGAAGCGCAACCCCAGGCCACGAATAAAATCCTTCTGATCGTCGCCGTCAAAAATAAAGCTGTGAGTGATCCGCACAGCATCGCCACCGGCGTAAAAATACAGCCGCAGTGAAAATGGCAGCCAATCCCGACCCGCTTCGGTGCGGTGTACACCTTCCAGTTTGATTACGGCACGTACAGGCCCTTCCTGTTCAACAGTGACCTCCCGGGTGCGGGATTGAAAGGTTTCAACTCTGGAGTACAAAGCATCGGCATCTGCCTGATCCTGCACCAGACCCACCAGTCTGGCGTTTTTGGCGATAAGTTTGCCATCGCGACGCATTGAACTGAGCAGGAAAGCGCCGGTCACCGGTACTTCGAACCTGACAACACCGGTGTCGACTTCCACTACATCCGGAGAACGCGTCAGGCGCACGGGACGAGCGGGTTTGGGAGAGTTGCCCTTTTCTACCCGAAACTGGCTACCCAGTCTGGCCCCGGCCGGGACGGCATGAGCGGTCCATTTAATACTTCCATCGGGCCAGTAGGCCGTCGGCCAGCTTTGCAGGGCAATTTTGGCGCCCTGCTGATTGATCAGGTGCAACGCCTCCTGTGCCTGCAGTTCGCCCCTGGCCCAGGCCTGCCCCCAGGTCGTACCGGGGTTGACAACAGCCTCGGTGCCTTCGAGCCAGCTCAAATATCCGATTTTTCTGGCAGGACTGGAGTCTGATTCAGGCATTGCAGCGACTGACAGGGCTTGCGCGGCCAAAGGTAGAGACGCGGTGAGTGCACCTCGTTTCAAAAATTCACGCCGATTCATACAATTTGTGCTCCAGATTACTTTTATTTTCTCCGGCCAACTGCACCGGATATACCCCATATGAGTTATTGATATATGGCTTATTCCTGTAACCTGGCAGGGCCAGTCTACAGGGGAATGTTAATCACCCGGCGACCACTTCGGGGGTTACAGCCATATTCATTCATATTCAGTCACCATTTGTACACGATAGCCTGGCGCATGTCATCCGCGAAGTGAATATTTCCCATCAAAAAACAATTTAAAGTCCATATATGGACTTTGACTCGCCGATATTCCGACATGAAAGCCGACCTTGGCATTAGAGCCCAGACAACCTGCCAGATCAGCCAGGGCATATCAGTCATTTTTAATCACATAATATCAGACCCTATCCAACCTGTTGGGTTGTCAAGGATGGCGGATAAAAACTAATAATATCTGCATCATGAGAGCGATGAGGCTGTTCGAATCGATCTTGGTAACCAAATAGCATC
>QJWQ01000122.1 GCA_003235325.1 Gammaproteobacteria bacterium
GACCTACCGCTTTGTATCAAAGGATCGGGATGTGTTTTATAACGGTGTTGGCCCGAAGCGGCAATACACCATGACCATTGAGGGCGGTACAGGCTATCAGATAGACCAACTGAATGCAGAATCTGTAGTGGATATTACCTGGGGCGAAGATATTCAACCGGTAGTCAACGGACGTTACTTTCTGGTCAACAGGAACAGCGAACTGGTTCTGGAAGTCGCTCAAGCGACGACTGATGATGGTGCTAACGTACAACAGGGATTTTACGCGGGCGATCAGAACCAGTTGTGGGATTTTGCTCCGCTATCCCCGCGAAACGGTGGGGATTTCAGTTATTTCAAAGTGACCGCAGCGCACAGTGGCAAGGCGCTGGATGTCAACGGATTTTCTCTGGACGATGGCGGCAACATACATCAATGGACCTATCTGAACGGCAGTAATCAACATTGGTTTTTGAATTACGAGGGTGATGGCTGGTTCTCTGTTTGCAGCAGGTACAGCGCCCTGTGCCTGGAAACCGCCGATTCCTCGGTAAGTCCCGGCGGCAATATCCAGCAGGCGGCGGCAAATGGGGAGAACGAGCAACTCTGGCGACTGATTCCGGAAGACGCGGATCTGGAGTTTGACGCGCCGGGTGCACCGGCAGGATTGCAGGCGGTGGGCCAACAGGAATCGATTCGACTGGATTGGAATGCCAATACCGAGGCCGATCTCGCGGGTTACACCCTATTGCGTGCAGAGGCCCTGGATGGTCCCTACGAGACCATTGCCGGGGATCTCGATGTGACCGGTTTTACCGACCACGGTGTGGCCAGCGGAATCAGTTATTACTACAAGCTTCGCGCCAGCGATCGGTCGCTAAATCGGTCGGGATATTCGTCAGAAGTAATGGCCGCTGCTACCGGGCTACCAGGCCTGGTAGCTCATTTGCAACTGGATGGAGATACGCTGGACAGTACCGTCAATGAAAATCACGGGGTGGTTTCAGGCGAGTTGACTTACGGCGAGGCGAAGGAGGGGACGGCGTCGCTGGACTTGAACGGAAACGATCAATTCGTGCAATTGCCGGCAACCATCGCGAACCACGCAGAACTTACCATTGCCACATGGGTTTTTTGGAACGGCGGTGATGCCTGGCAGCGGATATTTGATTTTGGCAATGACGAGTCGGAGTATATGTATTTAACTCCGAAAGCCGGTTCGGGCGCTGCGCGATTCGCCATCAACGCGGGGGAGGGGCAACAAAGTCTGGAAACGTCCGACTTTCCGGTCCATCAGTGGATACATGTAGCGCTTGTATTTGATAGCACCGGCGCAACACTCTATCTGGACGGTGTTCCGGTGGATCCCGAAGCCCCGGTGACTCTCGCCCCGGTCGATATCAGCCCGGTGGCGAACTTTATCGGCCGAAGCCAGTTTCCCGATCCCTTGTTCAATGGGCGTATAGACGATTTTCGCGTATACAGCTACGGGCTGAGCGCGGCAGAGGTACAGGATATTGTCAGTGCCGCCAATTAATCCCGGGATCGGTTGGGGACCGGATAGCGCGTCAGTGCACAATGAAAGCGGTTGTCAACGTCCTGAACGCCGGGGCGGTCTGCCGAATAATGCCAGAGCGTGATGGAGAATGATTGCCATTGCTTCGGGGGCAATAGATTCGAGTAGCCAGATAATAATCCGATGAGTGTCTGATCGAGATACACACGACAGGTATAAGACAGATATAAAAAGAACGGGGGAAAACTGATGATGAACAAAGCCGTTGCTGCTCTGGTTTTGATGTTGGCAGGCTCGACAGTGCCGATGCCAGTGCAGAGCCAGGCCCTATCGGAGGCTGCTCCGCAATCAACAGCACAATTGGTCAATATCAGGAACGCCGATCCGAGCGTCATTCGCGATGGCCCGAAGTACTTTTCCGTTGAATCCGACAACAGCAGCATTTATGTCCGCGCCGCCCATTCGCTTCTCGAACTGAATACCGCCTCGCGTCAAAAGGTCTGGGGCAGCAAGGCGAACGTTTGGGCGCCGGAGATGGTGAAGAGCGCCGATACCTACTACGTTTATTTTGCTGCAGGTCTCGTTGCCGGCGATTTTACCGGGCAGCGCATGTACTACATTGCCTCCGCCGAGCCGACGACCGGATACTCGGCAGCGGCACCCCTGAGCCTGCCGGACGACAGGTGGGCGATCGACGGTGCTCCGTTTCGATTCAACGATCAATGGTGGTTCGTTTGGTCGGGATGGGAGGGCGACACCAATGTCGAGCAAAATCTTTACCTCGCCCGCATGTCCGATCCCGCCACCGTTACCGGCCCGCGGTATCTGATTTCCCGGCCCCGGGAGGGATGGGAGCGCTCCGTGGGCAACCCGTTTATCAACGAGGGCCCGGAGCCGATCAGGGACCCGGACGGTCAGCTGCATATTGTCTGCTCCGCCAACGGCAGCTGGAGCACCGATTACTGTCTGGGTGATTTGCGGTTGCGCGACGGCGGGGATCCGACAGCACCGGGGGACTGGTACAAATCCGGCGGCTGCCTGTTCAGTGCGAACGGGAACCTTTTGATGAAGGGGCTCAGGACGGTCCGGAACGCAAAGGGGGTTGGACACCATACGTTTGCGCTGCCGGGTGGAGATATTGCCAAAAGTCCACCTGCGGGAGCCCCGGCTGAGTTCCTGTATCACGGTGTGCCCGTCGATTTGCCAATGGAATGGTCAAATCGCCACTGGTATACGGGGACATACACCTGGGTGGAGAATGTTATGTACTGCCGTTCGGAGAGCAATTGCACCGCCCGCTGGAGCCTGAAGTTCAATGAGTGAAATCGAAACGAAAACCGGGTCATGTCGTTCTTCCGCATTAGTGGATATCTGCCGATAACCCGCCGGGCTTCCCGCGGTCTGCTGGCGCTTTCGGGCTGTTTTATTTGCATTGGTGGCAAAACACTTTGGCAGTCAACGCTACGCAGCCAGGTCGACATTTTCGAAGGGGATTTTTCAGGTAGGGCAGGCCGGTGCCTAGGGCCTGTTAACACTAATTGGATTGACGTTGTTGAGTCTAAAAATTCACCAATCAAGGCGCGAGGAGTGTAGTTTGGTTACTCCAAATAAGCGACGAGCAACGCTGAGTGGTGATTTTTTAGACTCAACCCGGAGGGCTG
>QJWQ01000083.1 GCA_003235325.1 Gammaproteobacteria bacterium
CGCTGTGCTGGCCGGATGGATCACCACGGAGGTAGGTCGCCAGCCCTATACCGTCTACGGCCTGTTGCGCACCAGCGAATCGGTGTCTCCCATTGCCGCCCCCGGGGTATTCGGCTCCCTGCTGGCTTTTGTCGTGGTCTACATCGCCGTGTTTGGCGCGGGGGCTTTCTACGTTCTGAGGAAAATGTCCGCACCGCCGGTGGACAACGAACCAGCCATCGAAACCGGCGTTCCGGAAATGGTCGCGGCAGCAGCGGCCTCCATCCCCTCACCCAAACCCAAGTCCGCGGAGGGTTAAGCCATGGATTACGCACTTTTCTGGGCTGTCCTTATCGCAGTTGCCGTGTTCGCCTACGTTGTCCTCGACGGTTTTGACCTGGGTGTCGCCATGCTTTTCGCCCTATTCAAGGACCCGGAGGAGCGGGACCATATGGTCAACACCGTGGCGCCGGTCTGGGACGGCAACGAAACCTGGCTGATCCTCGGCGGTGGCGGTCTGTTCGCGGTCTTTCCCCTGGCCTATGCCATCCTGATGCCGGCTCTCTATGTCCCGATTATTGTCATGTTGCTGGGACTGGTATTCAGGGGGGTTGCCTTCGAATTCCGGTTCAAGACCACCCGGGGCAAGTTTGTCTGGGACTGGAGTTTCTTTCTGGGGTCCCTGGCGGCGGCTTTTTCCCAGGGCATCATGCTGGGTGCGGTACTCCAGGGTGTCAAGGTGGTAGACCGGGCCTATGCGGGCGGCTGGTTTGACTGGCTAACACCCTTTACCCTTTACTGCGGTGTCTCCGTGGTTATCGGCTATATAGCCCTGGGGTCGACCTGGCTGATCATGAAGACCAGCGGCGCCCTCCAGCAGCGAGCCTACCGGGTAGCCCGGCCATCGGTAATCCTGCTATTGCTGACCATCGCAGTAGCCAGTATCTCCCTGCCCATGATGCGGGAGGACATCGCTGAGCGCTGGTTTACCTTCCCGGCATCGCTGGGATTCTGGACCCTGCCCACGATCCTGGCGATTGTTGCCACCTACCTGCTGCGCTCCCTGCGCAAGGGTAAGGAGTACCGACCCTACCTGTTGACCCTTTTGCTGTTTTTCATCTCCTTCTGCGGCTTTTCGGTTAGTGTCTATCCCAACCTGATACCGCCCGATATCACGATCTGGGAGGCGGCCGCACCTGAAAACAGCCTGAAATTCCTCTTTGTTGGCGGCATTGTCCTGGTTCCCATCATTCTTGCCTACACCGCCTATTCATACTGGGTATTTCGCGGCAAGGTGGAAACCCAGGACGGCTACCACTGACCGGCAAGGCTCGCCAGTGCAAAATCGCCTGATCTGGTTTGGACTCTACTGGCTGCTTGGGGTGGCGACCCTGGCACTGGTGGGGGCAACGATTCGCCATTTGCTTTCCTGAGACGGTTTCCCCGGGATTTTCTCAAGAACCGGGCAAAGGCCTATTCAGACCGGACTCACCGTTACCTATAATGACGACTCTCGAATCGGAGCCGCTTATGAATCAGGATAAACTGAAACAATCTGTCGCCCAGGCGGCAGTGGATTACACCCTCACCCGTATCAACGGCGACAGCATTGTCGGTATTGGCACCGGCTCCACTGCCAACTTTTTTATCGACTTGCTGGCGCCTCACAGGGGCAAATTCGCCGGCACTGTAGCCAGTTCGGCCGCGTCCGAGGAGCGGCTTCGAGGCCACAGGATCCCGGTCTATGAATTGAATGCGGTGGATGACGTGGCCATCTATATCGACGGCGCCGACGAGACCAATCCGCAACTGGAACTGATCAAGGGTGGTGGCGCCGCCCTGACCCGGGAAAAGATTGTCGCCGCCGTCGCCCGGGAATTTGTCTGCATTGCCGACCAGAGCAAGTGGGTTGACCACCTCGGCGTCTACCCCCTACCAATAGAAGTGATCCCCATGGCCCGGAGTCACGTGGCCCGGGAACTGGTGAAGCTCGGCGGCGACCCGGTTTACCGGCAGGGTGTCATTACCGATAACGGTAATGTCATCCTCGATGTCTACCGCCTGCACCCCATCAGCCCGGTTCGGGACCTAGAAGAGAAAATTAACAACATCACCGGCGTCGTTACCAACGGGCTGTTTGCCCTTCGACCCGCCGACATTCTGCTCCTTGCCAATGAAGACGGCGTGAAAACCATCACCGCATGAATAAAAAGGCCGATGAACTCCGTTCATCGGCCCGGGTGATTTGTTGTGTTATTAACCCGGCAAGATTATATGCAGGGTTAATGCGGCACATGGACGTGCCGCCATTGGCCGTAGGCCAATGCAAGCCCTTAAAATACAAGGAACTTCGTACAGTTCCGCCAGTTTTTTAAGGGCGCGCATCCAAATAGACAGGAAGCCTATTTGGATGCCGGGTTAATAACAGGCGAACAAGCCGGAGCGTGCGCGCTGTTGGCGACCCGGCTGCGACTCCCGGCTGTACATACAAGCGCCATGGCAAACAGGGTTGTCGGCAATAAAAAATCAGTGCAGAAGCTGACGTGCGGATTTGTTGCGCAGAGCTATTGTGCAGAGCTGTCAAAACAATTTCTTCAGTGCAAACCAGGGGCTGGTCAACACAACTCCGTTGACCGGACACCGGGTTTGGCAAGACCCTGATGACCAAATGAAAAGGTAATAACCAATGTTGGGTGAATCCATCGTATATGGCTGTATCAAGGACGGCGCCTATGACAATGTCGCCGAGCGCCGTCGCACCAATCGTGAAGCCATGCTGTCATTGCCGTCGGCAGAGAGCTGGCCGATACTGGCCCGGGAGATGTTCAGCGTGCCGCAACAGACCGCAAGCGACATCACTTTTCATACCGAGGTGATGCATTTTGGCGCCTCCTACCAGGGTATCGAGTACGAGTGGCAGCAATGGCTCGACCAGTTCGAGAGTCTGCTGCGAAAAATGTACTGGGTGTCCGCCAGCGTTCACCTGGAAACCGAGGATAACGGCACCCACTCTTTTGTCTGGGAGACAGATGGGGAGTACCATGTGCCCGGTTCCGATGCCATCAACATTCGCTGCGAGTGGACTCGGGAAAGCTGGCTCAGCACCGGCTAGTCGCAATGATAACCCCCTTCAGCACCACCATACTGGCTGCAGTCGCATTCCTGGTGGGCGCCGTTAAAATCTGGGGTGTGCCCTCTGACAAGCTCCTCGGCTACCTCGCCCTTGCCCTGATCATGCTGCTGGTAATCATCGGTCTGGCGGGCCTGACGGTGGCCCTGCGTATTCTGATAGGCCGTCTATCCCGACGTAACCGGGACTAGGGCCTGTTAACACTAATTGGATTGCCGCTGTTGAGTCTAAAAATTCACCGATCAAGGCGCGAGGAACGTGGTTTGGCCAGACCAAATGAGCGACGAGCAACGC
>QJWQ01000125.1 GCA_003235325.1 Gammaproteobacteria bacterium
ATAGTTATAGTATATTTTAAATGCAATTTATTATATAAAGTCGCCAGGCAGGGAAATCCCTCACAGCAATATTAACGTCACTATCGGGGTCATCACCGCCTCTGGCCCGGGCCACGGCGTGTGCAGCCTAGCCGGTATTGCGCATACCCGCCGCCACCCCCGCAATGCTGACCAGCAGGGCCTGTTCGACCCGGGAATCCTGCTGCTTGCGGTTGCTCCGCAGCAATTCGGCCTGCAACACATTCAGCGGGTCGACATAGATATCCCGTAACTCGATGGACTCCCGGGTCCAGGGTTGGGTTGCCAGCAATTGCTCCGCACCCGTGAGTTCCAGTACCGTGGCGATATCCCGCTGCAGCTGGCTGCGCAACCGGTCTCCAATAAAACGCAGATTTTCCGGTACCAGGCGACTGTCATAGTAGGCAGACAGGCCGGTATCCGTTTTGGCGAAAACCATTTCAAGCATCGACAAACGGGTGGCGAAAAATGGCCATTCCGCCGCCATGGATTTAATTAAGTCCCCCTGTCCGGCATCGATCATTTCCTGCAGGGCGGCACCTGCGCCAAGCCATGCCGGCAACATCAGGCGATTCTGGCTCCAGGCAAATATCCAGGGGATCGCCCTGAGGCTGGCAATGCCGCCGTCGGTTTTGCGCCGCGACGGTCTCGAACCCAGGGGCAGCTTGGTCAATTCCTGCTCCGGGGTCGCATAGCGGAAGTAATCGACAAAATGTTCCTCACCCCTGACCACCGCCCGATAACTTCGGCAGGATGACTCGGACAGGCGATCCATAACATCCCGCCACTCGTCACGGGGCTCCGGCGGTTCCAGCAGGTTGGCTTGCAGGATGGCACTGCTGTAGTGCGCCAGAGTCCTGATGGCGATGGCGCTCAGGCCCAGCTTGGCGCGAATGGTCTCCCCCTGTTCGGTGACCCTCAAACCACCTTTCAGGGACCCCGGGGGCTGCGAAAACAGGGCGGCATGGGCTGGCGCTCCACCCCGCCCGATCGTACCGCCGCGCCCATGGAACAGGGTGAGATCAACCCCTGCATCCCGACAAATACCAAGCAGGGATTCCTGGGCGCGATACTGGGCCCAGGCGGCAGCCATGACGCCGGCGTCCTTGGCGGAATCGGAATAACCGATCATCACCATCAACCGCTGTCGAATAAAATCCCGGTACCAGTCGTCATCCAGCAGGTTTTCTACGACACTCGGCGCCCGGTCCAGATCGTCCAGGGTCTCAAACAGGGGGGCCACCGGCAGCGACTGGCGGCATCCCGCCTCCTTGAGCAACAACTCCACCGCCAGCACGTCGGAAGGCTGCCTGGCCATGGAAATGACATAACTGCCCAGAGCGGCCGCCGGCTGCCTGGCAATGACTTCACAGGTATCCAGCACTTCCTGAACCTCGTCACTGGCCTGCCAGTCCGGGGGAATCAGTGGCCGCCGGTTTTTCAGTTCAGAGCGCAGGAAAGACTGCTTCCGGTCTTCATCCCAGTCTTCATAATTGCCCAGCCCAAGATAGGCGGTCAGTTCCGCCAGAACCTGCTTGTGCCGGCCGGATTCCTGCCGGATATCGTGCCGCACCAGGTGCACGCCGAAACAGCGAACCCGGCGCAGCATGTCCAGCAGGGAGCGATTGGCGATGGTTTCCATGCCGCAATCAAGAAGCGACTGGTAACAGGCGTGCAGCGGCTGCCAGAGATGTTCCTCGTCACTGACGATGTCGGCTGCCGGTGGCCATCTGCCTTCCAGTCTTTCCTCGATATCGAACAGGGTATTTTTCAGGCGCTGGCGCAATGTCTTGAGCACTGCCCGGTAAGGTTCATGGGCGGACCCGGCCATCTGTCGCAGGCGGTCATTGCAGGCAGTCATGGAGAGCTCATCGACCAGCCGGATAACCCCTTTCAAAAACAGGTCCGCTGACTGCCAGCGACTCAGCAGCAAAACCTCCTCGGTAACCCGGGCGGTGACATTGGGATTGCCGTCGCGGTCGCCGCCCATCCAGGAAACGAAGGTCACCGGCGCGGCGATCAGGGGCAGACGGGCACCGGTGGCTTCGAACAGACTGTCGTCAAGCAGTCGAATAAAGTCGGGCACAGCCTGCCACAGGGAATTCTCCACCACGGCAAATCCCCACTTGGCCTCATCCACCGGCGTCGGCCGCTCGGTGCGAAAATCGTAGCCATACCAGATTTGTGTAATCAGTTCCCGCAGCCTGGCGTGAATCTCGTCCCGCTCATGTTGCGTCAGGCCACCCAACTCCAGTTGCCCCAAACAGGCATCGATCTCACCGTACTTGTGAATCAGTGTGCGCCGGGTGATTTCTGTGGGGTGTGCCGTGAGCACCAGTTCGATGCGTAAGGACTCCACGGCCGCGTTGATCGCCGCCGGGGACAACTGTTGAGCGGCCAGGTGCGAGAAGGCTGAGTCCAGGGTTCTGGCGGCAGAATTTTCACTTTCCATCTCGCGGGATATCCCGTGGTGCTGGTCGGCGATATTGGCCAGGTTGAGGAACTGGCTGAACGACCGGGCCACAGGAACCAGCTGATCCGGATCCAGATTGCGCAACATGTCCTCAAGCCTGGTGTGATCCTGATCGATTCCCGACCGGGAGGACTTGGACAGGCTGCGAATCCGCTCGATCTGGTCGAGAAAGGCCTCACCTTCTGCCTCCCGTATAATGTCGCCGAGGATACGGCCCAGAAGGTTGACGTTGGCGCGCAAAGATGTGTGGGTATTTTCGATCATTTTTATTCTCCCCATGATGAAGAAACACCGGCAAGAGGAGCAAAGCTTTCAGATCGCATACCGACCCATACTGCTTCGACTTGCCCCCGCAAGCCGTACCAGTATGGGTTCAGTCCGACGTCCAATCCAGAGGTTTCCTCAACCCCTTTTTTAAAAGGTACGGGGCTGGGGCTATTTTTGTGCCCCGCATCGTTATCAGCACCCAAGGCACTCGCTGTGCTCGCGGGGCAGACTCTCACTTATGCAGCGTCACTAAACTACGCTCTTTCTGCCTTGCCAGGCATAAAATTATGCCTCCAGCATCGATAACCCGATTAGTGTTAACAGGCCCTAGTGTTTTTAACCCGGCGAGCATATATGCAGGGTTAATGCGGCACACGGACGTGCCGCCATTGGCCGTAGGCTAATGCAAGCCCTTAAAATACAAGGAATTCTCAATAAGAGAAAGTCGCACAGTTCCGCCAGTATTTTAAGGGCGCGCGACTAAATAGGAAGGATGCCTATTTAGTCGCCGGGTTAATAACAGGCCCTAGCCCATGACCGCTGAAAGCGCCTCTTCAACACCTTCGTCCAGGATTGCTTTTATCTGCTGGGCACAGGCAGGTACCAGCTCCGTCGTGACGGTGGCGCCGGTGGCCTCAGGTAAAACAATGCCGACAATGGCCTCGGCAACGCGCGATGCGGCCTCGTTGCTGATATCTGAGTCACTGCCATCAAAGCCGGACCAGGCCTCGCTCATCAGCTGCAACTGCTGTGGATTGTCATTGAGGACAATAGCCGCGCCCCGATAGTTGCCCCGGTACATCACCGCCAGCGCCGCCAGGGAAAACACCACCAGTTGTGGCAACCGACCGAATTCCTGCCGGTAATCCAGGAGTGTCGGTACGATGCGCACCGACCACTTGGACAGGGAATTGAGGGCAATGCTGGGCCATTCATGGCGAATGGCGGGACTGGCAAAACGCTCCAGGATACTGTCGGCATAAGCCCTGAGCTCATTTTCAGGGAGATCGATGGTGGGGCATATCTCGTCGTAAATGATTTTTTTGAGGAACGGCCCCACCAGCGGATGTTCGACTGACTGCTGCACCGTGGCCAGTCCTGCCAGCATCGACAGGGCCACCGTGGCGGTATGGGCGCCGTTGAGCACCTTGACCTTGCGCTCGCGAAACGGCGCCAGTCTGTCGGTGTAGATCAGGTTGAGTCCGGCCTGAGGTGCCGGGAACAGGGTCCGCACCCACTCCGGTGCCTCGATGACCCAGAGGTAGTAGTCATTGGCCTCCACCAGCATCTGATCCGCAAAGCCGATGCGATTCTGGATGGCTTCGGCATTGGCCTTGGGAAAACCCGGCACGATGCGGTCGACAAGGCTGCTGCAAAAGGCATTGTTCTGTTCCAACCAGGCGATAAACTCCGGCTCATATTGCCATTCGCGGCTGAAGCGACAGACCATGTTGAATAGCTGCCCGGCGGCATCCTCGATCATTTCGCAACAGATAATGGCCAGACCGCGGTCCCCAGCGCCGGCAAAATGTCGATAGCGGTGATGCAGAAACAGGGCCAGGCGGGCCGGAAACGAGGCCGGACTGCCTGGCCTGGAAAAATCCCCGGTATCGAGGACAATGCCCGCCTCGGTGGTGTTGGAAATCACCAGTTGCACCCCGGCGTCTTCCGCCAGGTGGAGAAAAGCGCCCATGTCGGCCTGGGGATTGATACAGCCGTTGATGCAGTCGATGCGTTCGATGTTCTGCACCGGAAGGTTATTTTCCACGGTGCTGGTCACCAGGTGATAGAGACCCTGCTGACGGTTCAACTGGTCGCTGGCCCGGGACGCCGAGGACTGGATGATGCTGACCCCGGCATTGAAATCCATGCGGTCATTCATACACTGAATCATCCAGTCGGCAAAACCCCGCAGGAAATTGCCGCCGCCAAATTGCACCACCCTGTTCGGATACTGTTTTGCCTCGGGGCAGGTGTTTCGATCAAGATTTTCCATAGTTTTACCTCAAAGCCTCGGCTCCAGATTTCACATTACTCAGTTATTCGTTCCCGGGCTTGCCGATGGTGGCGAGGATGCCCCCATCCACGTAAACAATCTGGCCGGTGACAAAATCGCTGGCAGCGGATGCCAGGAAGATTGCCGCACCTTTCAGATCATCCGGATCACCCCATTTGCCGGCGGGTGTGCGCTGGATAATGAAATCGTTGAAAGGATGGCCATCGACCCGGATCGGCGCGGTCTGGCTGGTGGCGAAATAGCCGGGGCCAATGCCGTTGACCTGGACGTTATGACGGGCCCACTCGGTGGCCATGTTGCGGGTCAGCATTTTCAATCCGCCCTTGGCGGCGGCGTAGGCGCCGACGGCGTCCCGCCCCAGTTCACTCATCATCGAACAGATGTTGATGACCTTGCCGCCACCCCGGGTGATCATGCGCTTGACCACCGGCCTGGACATGACAAAGACGCCGGTGAGATCGATCCGGATCACGTCCTCCCACTCACTCAGAGGCATTTCCAGCAGGGGAATGCGCTTGATGATACCGGCATTGTTGACCAGGATATCGATGGCACCGACTTCCGCCTCGATCCTGTCAACGGCGGCCTCAACTTCGGCCTCGTTGGTGACGTCGAAGCGGTAGCCGTGGGCCTGGTGACCGGCCTCCCGGTATTGCTCGACAGCGGCCTGGATCTTGGCGTCCGAGGAACTGCCGTTGACCACCAGGGTGGCGCCAGCCTCTCCCAGGCCCATGGCCATGGCCATACCGAGGCCGTGGGTGCCGCCGGTAATCAGAGCGGTTTTACCCTTGAGATCGAACATTGGATGGCTCATGACTGTTCAGCTCCCCTGGCAAAATCGGCGGGCGTGATACGGTCCATGTCGTCGTAATCCAGGTTTTCACCGGCCATGCCCCAGATAAAGGTGTAACTGGCGGTGCCGACTCCCGAGTGAATGGACCAGGTGGGAGAAATCACCGCCTGTTCGTTGCCGAGCCAGATGTGCCGGGTCTCCTCCCTGGGCCCCATGAAATGACAGACCGCCTGATCTTCAGGTACTTCGAAGTAAAAGTAGGCCTCCATGCGGCGGTTGTGGGTGTGGGCCGGCATGGTGTTCCAGACACTGCCGTTTTTCAGCTCGGTCATGCCCATCTGCAGCTGGCAGGTCTGCACCACGCCGTTGACCAGCAGCTTGTTGATGGCGCGTTCATTGGCCGTTGCCGCGGAACCCATCTGCAGCACCTGGGCATGCTCCCTGCCGACCTTGCGGGTCGGATAGCTGGAGTGAGCGGTGGCAGAATTGATATAGAATTTTGCCGGGTTCTGCGCTTCGTCACTGGCAAAAACCACATTCCGGTTGCCGGCGCCGATATAGAGGGCCTCCTTGTAAGCAATAGAGAAGGTTTCACCGTCGACACTGACCCGCCCCGGGCCGCCGACGTTGATCAATCCCAGTTCCCGCCGTTGCAGAAAATACTCTGATTTCAGTTCATCGACGGTCTCCAGGGTCAACGGTTCTGCCCCGGGCGTGGCGCCACCGACAATCAGGCGATCGATCAGGGTGTAGACCAGGTTGATATTGCCGGGCTCGAACAGGTTGCCCACATGAAAATTGGATCGCAGTTTGCTGTTGTCGTAGCCGACATAGTCCTGCGGGTGTACCGCATAGCGCAGTTCAAGATTGACAGACATGATTTAACCTCCAGCCCGTGTATTAATTCGATTGCAGTAACTGGCTGACCTTTATGGCCGCCATGACAAAGGGTCCCAGACCCTTGGGGTCGTTGTCGATCACCGGTTCGCTCATGTAGTAACGGTAACTGCCGTCACGACCGAAACCGAGACCCGCCACTTCACAGATATTGGTGACCGATACCTTCTGGTCGGCAGCGACATTGATAAATTCGTTGACCAGGCCCTGAAAGCCCTTGAGCGCTACTGGCCGGTAAGTCTCGGGCAAGTAGCCATGGTTCAGGGCATCGGCCAGGAAATAGACAAACATGCTGCTGCCGGACGCTTCCAGGTAATTTCCCTCTTTTTCCGGCATGTCGACGATCTGGTACCAGACGCCGCTCTCGTCCTGATAGCGGCGCAGGGTGTCCGCCAATTCGGAGACCATTGCCAGCAGTGGCCGTCTCAACTCCTCCTGGTCCTCCGGGATAAAGTCCAGTACATCCACCAGCGCCATGGCAAACCAGCCCATACCCCTGCCCCATACATAGTGGGAGAGACCGGTTTCGGGGTCCGCCCAGTTCTGTTGCTTCTTCTCGTCCCAGGCATGGAAGTAAAGCCCGGTTTTGGGGTCGCGCAGATGGGCGCGGGTAATCTCGAATTCGTGTACTGCTTCTTTCAATTGCTCAGGTGTGCCCAGGCTGACGGCGTAACCGGCGAGGAAGGGCATACCCATATAGACACCGTCCATCCACAGCTGTCCGGGGTAGCGCTTCTTGTGCCAGAAGGCGCCTTCACTGGTGCGGGGATGATTTTCCAGCTGGTGCGCCAGGGCTGCAGCGGCAGCCTTGTATTTTTCTCCACCGGTACGCTGGTAGTAGCGCACCAGCATTTTGCCGGAGTTGATCTGGTCGATATTGTATTCGGACTCATCGTAACCCCTGATAACACCGTCGTCGGTCAGAAACGAATCGATGGTCTTACGGGCGTAGTCCGAGTACTTGGCCTTGCCCGTGGCCTGCCCCACATCATCCAGTGCATGCATCAACAGGCCGGTGGTGTAATTCCAGTCCGAGACCCTGCCCCGCAGCTGGTCAAATCCGCCGTAGGCGAGACTGTCGCCGCGTCGCTGCATTTCCGAATCCGCCACGCGAACGGCCCAGTCCAGAGCCTGCTTACTGGTCATTGGTGCGGTCTTCTGGCTTTGTGACAACGTCGTTTTAAGGCTGATCCGGGGCGCCAGGGTCAGTTTTTCCACCTCGTTTTCCAGGAAGGCGCGGAGCCCGGCGACATCGGTGACCGGTTCCGGTTCAGCGGACCAGAGGGCACCAAAGTAGTAATCGATATCGGTACCGCCGTTGAGGTCGAGCACCGCTACCTGGCTGTGGTCGTCTTCGGTCGCCTGCTGCAAATCTTCTTTCTTGAACAACAGAAACATGCCCAGGTCGTCGTTATTGAGACTTTGCTGGCCAAAGGTGGCGATATAGCTCCAGGCCTGGCCGGTGATATCCAGATCACCCCGTATTACTTCAGTATTGTCATGCTTGACCAGACCCACGACCAGGTTGGGCAGCGTCTTCGAAAGGTGCAATCGGGTGTGGACCAGGGGGCTACCCGCCGTCATGGAGAAGTGGGCTTGCAGGTCCACCTTTTGATCGGCGATGTTCCAGCCGTCGTAGTCGATGGTAAGCGAAGAGAAAATCGCGCCATTGTTGATAATCCGGGCTGTTCTCCGGTCGACATCGGAAACCCGCAACGCGGCCTTGCCGTCCCAATAGCCATAGCCGCCCATGCCAAGGGATTGACCCACCTTGAGCACATCCATGCCCCAGTCCGACAGGTGGTGGTAGGACTCGTAACCATCCTGGCCGATATTCTGCAGCGCCAGGCCGCGGCGCACCTTGGCGAAAATATCAAAACCGTTGCGCCAGTCCAGGTAGAAGCGATAGGCAATCCGGTCAGATTCTATGCCGGGACCCTCGTAGCGAATGTAATAGGAATGGTCGGTATACTGGGGCGGCGGCGTTAACGACTGGACATTGACGAAATCACCACCGACATAGGTCTTGCCCTGCCACTCACCACCCTGCTTGATGGACAACTCGGCCTGGGTGCGTTTTTCAAAGGCAACCGCTGAATCCGCTGCCGGCACCAGTGTCAAGGTCAGTTTCCGGGTCTGCGCGGCCTTGAGGTCCACCGAGATCAGCAACTGGTCGTTGATGCCGTCGCCATCACTGTCGATCAACTGGCTGGGAACGACGCCCTGCTTATCCTGGACCAGGATGGTCCGGGCACCGTCCTCCAGTGCACCGGTTTTTACCCCCAGGGCGTTGAGAGTCAGGTAAACCGGCTGGTCCTCCCGCTCAAACAGAGAGGGATTTTCAATGGAAATGCTGGCCAGAGAGGACTCGGCTGCAGCGGCCGACTCTACCCTGGCGGCGCTACCCGCATCTGAATTTGCAGGGTTGGAACCCTGTAACAGGCCAAAAGCCAGGCCGAGTAAAATGATTTTACGCACGTTTTTAACCTCATCTTTAGTTTTTGGGCCGGGCTACCCGGCTTGCTGTCATTGTGCTGTTGTTATGCCGCCGCCAGCGATGGCGCCCGGTTGCTGTCTGCCCGGCTTGCTGCCGACGACCTATGGATTGCGCTACTATACCGAATAATGCCACCGGTGGCAATACCAATTTGCAGTTGGCCACGTCCCATGTCCGGGGCCTGCTAGAGCACGGCACCAATCTGCCAGGGTGAAAATTCGTTGTCACCATATTCGTTGATTTCACTGCGGGTATGCTCGCCGGATGCCACGGCCAGCAGCATTTCGAAGATCTCCCGCCCGCAGTCCTGTACCGTATGTTCGCCTTCCAGCACTACCCCGCAATTGATATCGATGTCGTCGCCCATAGCGCGGTAAACGTTGCTGTTGGAGGACAGCTTGATCACCGGCACCGGCTTGAAGCCGAAGGCAGAACCCCGGCCGGTGGTAAAACAGACGATATTGGCACCTGAAGCCACCTGGCCGGTAACCGACACCGGGTCAAAACCGGGGCTGTCCATGAATACCAGCCCGGACTCGGTGACGGGTTCACCGTATTTGTACACTGCCACCAGCGGCGAAGTGCCACTCTTGGCCTGCGCACCCAGGGACTTCTCCAGAATGGTGGTCAGACCGCCGGCCTTGTTGCCGGGCGACGGATTGTTGTCAAGGCTGACGCCGTTCTTGCTGGCGTAATCCTCCCACCATTTCAGCAATGAGTTGAATTTCTGCCGAACCTCGTCATTTACCGCACGGCTGAGAAGCAGATGCTCGGCACCATACATTTCCGGGGTCTCGGACAGTATCGCGGTCCCCCCCTGGTCGACCAGAATATCCACAGCCGCGCCCAGAGAAGGATTAACGGTAATCCCGGACAGGGCGTCGGAACCGCCGCACTGTAGTGCCAGCTTCAATTTGCTGGCAGGTTGAGGCGTTCTCTTCGCCTGGTTTACCACTGGCAACATCTCACGCACCATCTCCAATCCCCTGGCTATGGTTTTGGCGGTACCACCACTCTCCTGAATCAACAGTGTG
>QJWQ01000006.1 GCA_003235325.1 Gammaproteobacteria bacterium
GTATGGTCTCGATGATCTACCCTTACGTGGAGCCGAAGTCGCGCACCATAAAGGCGCGGATCGACGTGGAGAATACCGATTTGGCACTGAAGCCTGACATGTACGTCAATGTCCTGATTGAAGGACAAATTGTCAGGGACGCCTTGACAGTGCCTACGGAAGCGGTCCTCCGTACAGGTATGCAGGAGACGGTTTTCGTGGCGCTTGGCGAGGGCCGTTTTGAAGCGCGCAGGGTACGGACTAGCCTGGAGAGCAATGAAGGGGAGATCCAGATCCAGGAAGGGTTGCACGAGGGGGAAAGAATCGTCACCTCGGCCCAGTTTATGTTCGATTCAGAAAGCAGTCTGCGGGAGGCCATCCAAAAACTCACTCCCGCGGTGCCGGAATCATCCCTTACACCCGCCGGGCAGGAAGTCCCGGCCAGGGAAAAGGAACTGGAAAGCCTGTTCAAATAGACTTAGTGTAAAGGTACACATTCATGCTTGAAAAACTTATAGATTGGTCGGTGCGCAACCGTTACCTGGTCGTGCTGCTAACAGTATTTGCCATAGGCGCAGGTGTTTACAGCATCAGGAATACACCGGTGGACGCGATCCCGGACCTTTCCGACGTTCAGGTCATAGTCTATACCGAGTACCCGGGCCAGGCCCCCCAAGTGGTGGAGGACCAGGTAACCTATCCCCTGACTACCCAGATGCTGGCAGTGCCGCATGCCAAGGTAGTGCGCGGCTTCTCTTTTTTCGGTCTTTCCTTTGTCTATATTATTTTTGAGGACGGCACCGACATCTACTGGGCCCGGTCGCGAGTATTGGAATACCTGAACTATGGAGCGGGTAAATTGCCCAGAGGTGTGACGCCAAGCCTTGGGCCGGACGCCACCGGCGTCGGCTGGGTTTACGAATATGTCCTTGAGAGCGACCGCCATGACCTGCAGCAGCTTCGGGCGATCCAGGATTGGTACCTGCGCTACGAATTGACCGCGGTCGAAGGGGTGTCCGAAGTGGCAAGTATTGGGGGATATGTCAAGCAGTACCAGGTGACCATCGATCCATCGCGGCTGCTAGCTTACCAGTTGACCATCCCACAGATACGTCGCGCCATCGAACGGAGCAATAACGATGTCGGTGGCCGCCTGCTGGAAATGGGTGAGACTGAATTCATGGTCAGAGGACTGGGATATATACGTTCTCTCAGGGATTTGGAGCAGGTCGTCATCGGCACCGACAACAGGGGCACACCCATTCTGTTGCGCGACCTGGCATCTGTCAATTTCGGCCCGGAACTTCGCCGGGGTATCGGAGAATTGGATGGACGAGGTGAGGTGGTGGGCGGCATTATAGTCATGCGGTTTGGTGAGAACGCCTTAAAGACCATTAACGCGGTGAAGGACAAAATCGAATCCCTCAAAGGCGGTCTGCCCGAGGGGATTACCATCAAGCCGGTCTACGATCGCTCGGGCCTCATCCAGAGGGCAGTAACCACCCTGAAGGAAAAACTGGTTGAGGAGAGCTTGGTGGTTGCCCTGGTTACCGCCGTTTTTCTCTTCCACCTGCCCAGTTCGCTGGTGGCCATCGTGACCCTGCCCATTGCCATCCTCATGGCCTTTGCCATCATGTTCACCCAGGGAATCAACGCCAATATCATGAGCCTCGGCGGCATAGCCATTGCCATCGGCGCTATGGTGGATGCTTCCATAATAATGGTCGAGAATGCCCACAAACACCTCGAAAGGGACCAAGGAAAAAAGCCCCACTGGGAGATAATCCTGCACGCCGCCAAAGAGGTGGGTCCGACCCTGTTCTACTCGCTTCTGGTCATCACTGTTTCCTTTGTGCCTGTATTTGCCCTGCATGAACAGTCAGGCCGTCTTTTCAAACCGTTGGCCTTTACCAAAACCTATTCCATGGCTGCGGCAGCGCTCCTGTCCGTCACCGTGGTGCCGGTATTCATGGGCTGGTTCATCCGCGGCCGAGTCAAGCCAGAGCATGCAAACCCCATAAACCGGTTGCTCATCAGATGCTATCACCCCTTTGTCGATCTGGTGCTCAAATGGCGCAAGACCACTCTGCTCCTTGCCGTCCTGGCGATTGTTTCGATCTGGTTTCCCCTCTCGCGTATGGGCTCTGAGTTCATGCCACCCCTATACGAAGGCGATCTCCTCTACATGCCTACTACCCTGCCGGGCATATCCATAACCAAGGCGCGGGAATTGCTGCAGCAGACAGACAAGATAATCACCCAATTCCCTGAAGTGGAACGCACCTTCGGCAAGATCGGCCGGGCGGAAACCGCTACCGATCCGGCGCCGCTTTCTATGATCGAGACCACCATCATGCTGCGCCCGGAATCAGAATGGCGCAAAGTGGAAACCCGCCGCTTTTACTCTGGTTGGCCTGCCTGGAGCGAGGGGTTGAAAGCTGTTTTCCGCCTAATCTTTCCGGAAATGCGGACCATCTCCGTGGATGAGCTCATAGGTGAGCTCAACCGGTCGATCCAATTCCCCGGGCTTACAAATGCCTGGACCATGCCGATCAAAACCCGGATCGACATGCTATCCACCGGCATCAAGACACCGGTGGGTATCAAGATAATGGGAGAGGATCTTGATACCCTTAGCCGCCTGGGCGAGGAGATCGAGGCTATAATCCGGGCCTTGCCGGGAACGTTGAGTGCTTATGCCGAGCGGGTTGTCGGTGGCAACTACTTTGATTTTTCCATCAACCGACAGGCGGCAGCCCGTTACGGGCTGACCGTAGGCGATGTGCAGGATGTTATCCAGTCGGCGCTGGGCGGCATGAATGTTACCATGACCGTGGAGGGGTTGCAGCGCTACCCGGTCAATATTCGCTACCAGCAGGATTTCAGAAACGATCTACCAGCCCTTAACCGTTTGCTTGTCCCCTTGAAAGACGGCTCCCATATCCCCATCTCGCAGGTTGCGGACATATCGATTATAAAGGGACCACCGGCCATCAAAAGCGAGAATGCCCGGAGAACAGCCTGGGTATATGTAGATATTACCGGTATAGATGT
>QJWQ01000091.1 GCA_003235325.1 Gammaproteobacteria bacterium
TATAAAGTGCTATTTTTTTACCTATAAAATCAGAAAGTTAAAGTTACCGATTTTGTCGACACCGCCATGTGTCGACGGCCTGCCAAACCTCAGCGCACGGCGGTGATTTCCGCCAGCAGGCTTTTCAGTCGACGCTGCACCGTTGACCCGGCGGCGCTGAAAGCAATGCCCTTGCGCACCAGTTGCTCCGCGAGGGACACCTGGTACTGGGCAAAATGGGCACTGCCCAGCACCAGGTAGACTTCGGGGTTCGTGGCATTCAGTCGCTGGGCTCGCTCGGCCACGGCAATGGCGGCATCGTATTTGCCATCGTTCTGATAGGACCAGGCCTGCTTTAACAGGGCATTCACCGCGTCGTTACCGGGCACCTCACGATCCCGTGTCGGTTTGATCTGGTCACCGGATGTTGATGTTTCGGCACCGCCGTCATCGCCACCGGTGGAGGGCCTCTGGGTCCCGTAGGGACCGTTGCTGGGCGGATAGGAGGGACTGGAGGTGCTGGTGGGCACCGGCGAAATCGGTGCGCAAGCCACCAGCAGCATTCCCGGCAACAGCAGTAAAAGCGTGCGAAGTGTTCTCATAGACCGAATAAATCCTTGAACCAGTCGACCACATCATCCAGATTGCGGCCGGGGGCGCGATAACAGGGGCCTTTGCGGCTGGGGGCGGTACCGGCGTCAAAAGGCAGGTAGCGGGCGCCTGGGCAGCCCTTGGCGCTTAGCCATTGATTGGCCGGCTCGACCCAGTGGTATTCAATATTTTCCGGTTTGACAAAAGCCAGGGGCTGGCTGTCGATCCGGGCCATGATATTGCCCCAGACCTGCAGCGCCCCCGTGCCGCCGGTGAGCGGCATTTTGCCATTATCGTCACGGCCGATCCAGACAATCCCGAGGTAGTTGCCGCTGAAGCCGGCAAACCAGCTGTCCCTCTGGTCATTGCTGGTGCCGGTCTTGCCGGCCACGGATAGATCCTCGGGCAGATAGCGATAGGCGGTCTTTCCGGTGCCCTCGCGCATTACCACCTGCAGAGCATATTGCAAAAGGTGCATCGTACCGGGATCGAAACGCTGTTCTGCTGCAAAGGGGTAGCGCTTCAGGGGCTGGTTATCCGCCGTATAGACCGCATTGATTGCCCGCAAAGGCGTCAGGAACCCCTGGGCGGCAATGGTGTGGTAGATTCCCGCCAGATCAAATGGCGACATGGTCACCGAACCCAGTAACAGGGAAGGCACTTCCGGCAGCGAGCCCTCGTAGCCGAGCCGGTGAATGGTATCGGCCACCTTCTCCAGCCCGACGTCCATGCCCAGCCGGGCCGTGGCCTGATTGTAGGAATTGCCAAGCGCCTGGTACATGGGGACCAGGCCATGGCTCTTGCGTTCGTAATTTTGCGGTGACCAGATTTTGCCGTCCTCACCCTTGACGGTCACCGGTCCGTCATCGATCAGGGAGGCGAGGCTGTAGAGCTCGGGCTGCTCCAGGGCGGCAAGATACACCGCCGGTTTGATCGTGGAACCCACCTGCCGCCGTGCATCCAGGGCGCGGTTATATCCGGCGTAACCGGACTCGCGACCGCCGGCAACCGCCAGCACTTCGGCAGTGCCCACCCGCACCAGGATGGCGGCAGCCTCGAGGGTATCGGCCTGGATCCGGTAGCCCTTCTCCAGCGTATCCAGCCGACTGGCAATGGTTTCCTCCACCTCCCGTTGCACCTGGGGATCGAAGTGGGTAAATACCCGGAGGCCGGCGGAGTCGAGATCCTGCTCCCGGTAGTCCTTGCGCAATTGCCTTTTTACCAGATCGATGTAATCGGGATAGGGATTGGCGGCACTGCCCGGACGCCCGGCCACGTCCAGGTCCCGACGTTTGGCGGCGGTGGCCTGCGCCTCGTCGATCACCTTTTCCCGCAGCAGGATATCGATAACCAGGTCTCTGCGTTTGCGGGCCCGTTCCGGGTGACTCCAGGGATCGTAGTAGGAGGCACCCTTGACCAGGCCGATCAATAGCGCCTCCTGGTGCAGTTCCAGTTCTTCCACCGGTTGTCTGAAGTAATGGCGACTGGCCAGGCCAAAGCCGTGAATGGCTCGCCTGCCGGACTGGCCCAGGAAGACCTCGTTGACATAGGCTTCCATGATTTCTGCCTTGGACGCGTGCAATTCCAGCAACAGCGCCATAATCGCCTCCATGCCCTTGCGCAGCAGGCTGCGGTTGGAGGTCAGATAAAAGTTTTTTACCAGTTGCTGGGTAATGGTGCTGCCGCCCTGCACCGTTGATCCCGCGCGGAGATTGGTGACAAACGCCCGGGCGATACTTTTTGGAGAGATACCGTGATGGCTATAGAAGCCCTGGTCCTCCACGGCCACCAGGCCGTCGACGATATGGGGCGGCAATTGTTCAAGCCTGACCAGCACCCGGTCTTCCTGGAGTTCCGGATAAATCCCGCCGATCAGGACCGGTTCAAGACGCACCACTGCCAGCTTTTCACCGGCGTCGCCCTGCAGGCGGGTGACACTCCTGCTGTCGAAATTAAGCGTCAGGTGCCGTGCCGGCTCCTCTCCGTCCCAGAACAGGAAAGGTCGGGTGAAAAGCTCAATGCGATTGCGTTCCGCCCGGTACTGACCGGACCCGGTGACGCTCGAAACCGGCCGGTAGCCGAGCCGATCCAGTTCCCAGCGAAGCTTCTCCAGGGGCAGCGGCAAGCCGGCGTAGATATCCAGCGAACGGCTGTAGACATGGGCAGGCAGAGACCATTTACTGCCACTGAACTTGACCCGGACATAGACATCGACGCTGACCAGAAAAATCAGGGCCAGGCCAGTTAAAATCCAGAATATTTTCCACAACCACCGAAACCGGGGCTTGCCCGTTCGCTTAGGGCTTCCCGAACGGCTTTTTCCGCGACTACAGTTTCGGGAACCGCCCCCTCGCGAATTTTTTGTTGCGGCACTGACGCTATTTACTGGCTTGCGGGTTCTGGATCCGGGCTTTGACAAGATCGACATCTCATGATGATTGGCAACCGGCATTCTCGCTACCGATGTCGAGTCTGGCAACCGTTGCCGGCAAATACACCAGTGGCTTTCACTGCGCCGGTCAAATCGCGATAATGAGCTCTTTTGCAGTCGAGGTTATGCAATGAGCAGTTACCATGTTTACGGCCTGGGTGCTGCCCTGGTGGATACCGAAATCGAGGTTTCGGACGAGGATCTCCAGACGCTGGCCATCAACAAGGGACTGATGACCCTGGTGGACGAATCCCGCCAGCAACAACTGCTGTCATATCTTGCGCGCCACATGACCGCCTCTCGCCTGGCCAGCGGTGGCTCCGCCGCCAACACGATCATCGCAGTCAGCAGTTTCGGTGGCAGCGCCTATTATTCATGCCAGGTGGCCAATGACGAAAACGGCAGGTTTTACCTGGATGATCTGAAACGCGCCGGAGTTCACCACAACGGCCGCGAGCACTCCATCGCCGGCACTACGGGCAAATGCCTGGTGTTGATCACTCCGGACGCAGAGCGCACCATGAACACTTTTCTCGGTGTCAGCGAGCGTCTGGGGGAGGCCAACCTTGACCCCGTCGCTATCGCCGATTCCGAGTACATCTATATAGAGGGTTACCTGGTGACCTCGGACCCCAGCCGGGCGGCCGCCATTCGCGCCCGGAAAATCGCCGAGCAATCCGGTGTCAAGACTGCCCTCAGCCTCTCCGACCCGGGCCTGGTGGCCCATTTTCGCGATGGTTTCAAGGCCATGATAGGCAAACAGGTGGACCTCCTTTTTTGTAACGAGGCCGAGGCCCTGGGCTGGTCTGCATCCGCGAACATCCACCTGGCTGCCGAAAATCTTACCCATATCGCCAGGACCTTCGCCATTACCCTGGGCGCCAGGGGCGCCCTGGTCTATGACGGCAGTGAACTGAGAGAAATCAGATCCAGATCCGTCAGCGCAGTGGATACCAACGGCGCCGGCGACATGTTTGCCGGCGCCTTCCTCTATGGCATCACCCACAGCATGAGCTATGAGCAGGCCGGCCGGTTTGCCTGCATGGCGGCCGCCAGTGTGGTGTCGCAGTATGGTCCGAGACTGCCCTACAGCCAGCACCAGGGCCTGCTGGAGGTTTTTAACCGGGCTTGACGCCAACAGCCCTGCAGCCGGGACCTTTCGATCCGTTGCAGCGAAGGCCGGGAACCTTATTTCAGCACGCGATCCATACTCAGGGGTGCGCCGAGATAATAGCCCTGCGCGTAATCGATACCCATGGTCTCCAGCATCGACAGCTGGCCCCGGGTTTCTACCGACTCGGCAATGGTGTCTATGCCCATGACATGGGCCAGGTGGTTGATGGTGCTGACCATTGAGTGATCGACATGACTGAGTTCCATGTTGCGAATGAAACCACCGTCGATTTTCAGGTAATCCACGGGCAGCGCCTTGAGATACCCGAAGGATGACAGGCCACTGCCAAAATCGTCCAGGGAAAAATGGCACCCCATCCCCCTGAAAGCCTTGATGAAAGCCATGGCCCGGTCAAAGTGGCGGATTGCCGATGTCTCCGTTATTTCAAACTGAATCTGACCGGCGTCGACGCTGCTGTGGCGCAACCGGTCCAGCAGGTAATCCCTGAAGCGCTCATCGCCGATGGTGGTGCCGGAAAGGTTGACGGAAAAGCGGATACCTGCGCGCCTGCTGGGCGCAAGCCCTTCCAGGGACACCAGGATCTGGTCCAGCACCCAGCGATCTATTTCATCGACAAGTCCGGAGTTCTCGGCGGCCGGGATGAATCTCCCGGGCGAAATAATATTGCCGTCCGGAGCCACCATGCGCACCAGAGCCTCGAAGTGCCTGATGGATTCAACCCCGCGCAGGGGCACAATTGGCTGGCAGTAAACGGCAAAGCGGCCCTGTTCCAGGGCTTCGCTGATGCGGGTGGTCCATCTGGCCATCGAGCGCCGGTGATGGATTTCCTTGCCCTGATGGTGAAAATGAATCCGGTTGCGTCCGGATTCCTTGGCGGCGGCACAGGAGGCACCGGCGGACACCAGGACATCAATTTCCGAACTGGTCTCCCGATCAATTACCCTGGTCCCGATACTGACACCCACTCTGAGTCGCTGCTCTCCCCAGGGAAAGCTGTATTCCTTGATTCGCCATAATAATCGTTCGGCATCTTCACGGGCGATCTCCGGTGTTCGGTCCCAGAGCAATATGGCGAATTCATCGTTGCCGATTCGCGCGATAACATCATTTTTTTCCACACTGCCTGCCAACAGTGATGAAAACCGCCGCAGCAGTTCGTCCCCGGCGGTGTGACCGCAGGTATCGTTGACTACCGAGAAGTTATACAGGTCCAGATAGAGCAGCATGTGGCTGCAATTTTCCAGATGAGCGGCATCAATGGCTCTGGTGATTTCATTCTCGATCTGGCGGCGGTTGGGCAACTGGGTCAGGGGATCATGGGTGGCCTGCCAGCTGAGCCTGGTTGAAACGCGACGGAACTCGCTTGCTGCCCGCATGACGATCACTCCCCCGGCAAGTCGGTTGACCCGGTCCCGAAGAGGTACAGCGGTCAGGTTTATTGCCAGTGGTTCCCGGCCCGGGATCAGCAACCTGACATTGTCCCCGGTATTGACCGTGCACTGACGGTTGAGCATATCGTCAAAAGGGGTAACGGCCATGTTGTCGCCATTCTGCAACAGCAGGATATCCCTGATGTTGGCCTGACGGTGACTGCCCCCGGTCAGACCCAGCATTTCCAGCCCCACGGGATTGATGTGATCGATACTACCGCGTCGGTCAACCAGTAAAATTCCGTCCGCCACCTGGCTGTAGATGGCAGTTAACTGCTCGCGCTGGTGCAACAAGGCGGCCGCGGCCTGCTCGCCACGAGTGGCATCCCGACAGAGCAGGGTCAGGATGTCCGGTTGAGCGCTCTGGCCGAAGATCGAAAGCTCAATTTGCAGTACCTGACCTTCTGCAGTCACGGCATCGAGCAACCCCTCGGGATGTTGGCGCTGCCTGAATTCAATTACCTGGCGAAAACTGTGGGCAGCCTCGTCTCCGGAAATATCCGGAAAAATCACCCTGAGGGGCTTGTCCAGTAATTGTCCGGCGCTGTAACCGAGCAATTGTTCCATGCAGGGGTTTATCTGCCGAATAAAGCCGACGTTGTCAACCGTCAGCACGCCCAGCCTGTCGCTCTCGATCAGGGCCTGACCGGCAGCCGGATTGACAGCGGCCACGTTCGCCGCCCCTGGTCGCGGTCGAGTGTCCGCGGGCCGCTCGGGGAACGCCATCAGCTCCATGACGGCGCAACCATCCAGTTTTGAACCCGCCACCGGCCTCAGAGCGAAGCTGCACAGTTGCTGCTTTTGCTTGCCGCCAGTCATGGCCGATTGAAGCAAATCGAGCCGCTCCGGTTCGAGTTCCCGCTGCCAGCAAATTCCGGCGCCGCCGTTGCTGACTGTTACCAATGTCGTCAGCAGATCACCGGCCTTCAGACCGGGAAACAGCTTGCCCATGGATTCACCCAGAACCTGAGCCTCGAAAAGGCCGGTCCAGACGGCCATCCAGCGATTCCAGAACAGGATTCGCTGGTTGCTGTCGAGAAGGACGACGCCAAGAGACTGCTGGTCAATCAGCGCCTGGGCAATGTCCCTGCGGGCATCCGCCAATGCCGGTCCAACCGTGTCCTGGAACGATTTCAAGAATTCGCTTCTCGTATCAATGGTCAGTACGGATACCGGCCGCAGCCTTGCCAACACCGGGTATCACGGCCTTTGGCCCTGTTCATGAACAATCGAGCGGGAATGGTCACTGTTTCTCCGTAGCCACCGCCCGGGTAACCACTATCCCTGCGCCAGCAGGTCCCTGAGATCAATGATCGCGGCGTTAGCCCGGCTGATATAGGAGGCCATGGTCAGGGAATGATTCGCCAGCAAACCAAAGCCGGTGCCGTTCAGGATCAGCGGGCTGCGCAGGGGCATCTGCGTGGCCTCCAGTTCCCGAATAATCTGCTGCATGCTGATCCGGGCATTTTTTTTCTGCAGCACTTCGTCAAAATCCTTTTCCACTGCCCGCAGAAAATTCACCAGAGCCCAGGCGGTGCCCCTGGCTTCAAAGAAAACATCATCCAGCTGGGTCCAGGGGGTCTTGACCCGGACCTCCCGGGGCGCGGGCGTGGCCTGTTGCCCGGCGCTGTCACCAGCGAGATCGGTATTGAGCCGGCGCTGTCCGACGCTGGCACTCAGTCGCTGGGACAGGCTGCCAAGTCGCGTTTCCAGGGTAGAAAGCCAGAAATTGAGATTGTCCGCGCGGGCATAAAACTGGGCGTTGTACTGGTCGCTGTCAATCAGTCGATCCAGATAGCGTTCAAGGTATTTGACGCCGTCCCGGTACTCGGATTCCGTTGCCGGCAGCGCCCAGCTGTCACTGTCAAAATTGAACCGGGGATCGGCCAGGGACAGGTCCGGGTCCTCCATGGACTGGGACTGGGAATGGCTGAACCGGTCCCGCAAGGCCTTCGACAAATCCCTGGCCTGGATCAGCACCCCGTATTCCCAGGAGGGCATATTGTCCAGCCAGATACCCGGGGGGGAAACATCGTTGGTGAGGTAACCCCCCGGTTTGTCGAGCAGGGTATTGACCACCTCGATCAGGGTCAGGGTGGTTCGAGCCCCCGTCACTTCGCTACCGGCGAGTCGGGCCTGGACTATTTTGTCGATATCCAGCAGATCCGGCGGCTGGCTCCAGTAGATACCCAGGCCCACCAGAACCAGAAGGATAGACCCCAGGACAGGTGTCAGAACATAGAGCAGCGGCGTGCGATGTTCCTGCTCCGGGAAGCTGTCATCGATATCACCGGCTACTCTGTCTTGCCCGTTGTCCGGCATCAGGGGACTCCAGCCGGTTTTTTATCTGCCAGGTCAGACTGAAACCTGTCTCGCACCGGCAACTGAAGCCGGTAATTGCCACAGTCCCCAAAATCCAGGTCCAGCTCGACCATGCTGTCGGTTGCAGGAAGCGAATCGATGTCAAATAACATCAGATGGTAGCCCCCGGGTTCCAGCACCAACTGCCCACGGGATGGAACGGGCAGCGACGATTCGGCCCGCATATGCACCATGCCGTCACGGTGCTGGTGACTGTGAAATTCGGTCCTCCCAGCAAAGTCCCCACGGGCATCCAGCAGGTCGCAATCCGTTTCACCCCGATTGGTGACGGTGAAAAAAGCTGCCGAGGTGTTCTGGCCAGGGAGCAATGCCTGAATGAAGCCAGCTTCGAGTAACAATTCCGCTCTGCAATATTGTGTGATCAATAGCCCCAAGACAAAGCCGAGGATTTTCATGGATTTTCCGTTATTTCGAGTGGCGACAATATACCATGTAATAACAGTAGCCTCAGCAATACCGGTCGGGATCAAAAAACATCCTGACCCTGAAAAAGCAGAACTCGCGGCAATCCGCTGCTGTCCATACAATGGGCGGTACCCGACAGGGTTTCGAACCAGGCGCCACTGCATAGCAACCCCTATTACGGAGACAACAACCCTTGATCCGCATCAGCCTCCTGTTACTCGTCGCCGTGCTCGGCCACTGGCCTGCACCGGGCATTGCCGAGACATTTGCCGACAGCTTGCGGAAAGCCGACTCACCCTTCGATGCCGGGAAGGCGGCCACGGGGCTCATGTCAGATCGACCCGACCCACTGGCCTCGGAACCCGAATTTCTCCCAGTGGCAAAGGCCTATCAGCTCTCGGCCGGCATCGAGGGCCCACAGCTGCGGCTGGACTGGGACATCGCACCCGGCTATTACCTCTACCGGGACCGCTTCAAGGCTGAGCGCCTTTTGGCGGGTAGCCAAAGCGAGGTCCTCACCCAGCAGTTTGAACCCGGCCTGAAAAAGTACGATGACTACTACCAGAAGGATCTCGAGGTTTATTACACCAGCACCCGGGTAACTCTGACCCTTGCCGGCGGGGACAGGCAATATTTCAAAATCCAGTCCCAGGGCTGTGCCGACGCCGGTCTATGCTATCCCCCCAGAACCCAGTTTCTGTCGGTGGATCCGGATAGCGGTCTGGTGCAGGTGCTGGAGACCAACCCCCTGGGCACCGCAGTGGGGATCGGAACCGGAAGGTCAGACGGGGTTGCCGGCATGAAATCGGCCGGCCCAAACACCACCCTGCCGGTGATCCTCGCTTTCGCACTGCTTGGGGGCCTGATTCTGAATCTGATGCCCTGTGTGTTCCCGGTTCTATCCATCAAGGCGGTGGGCCTGGCTGCGGCCCACCTTGGGCCCCACAGCCGCCATGTCCACGGCATTGCCTACACAGCTGGCATCATTTCTACGTTTGCCGTCATGGCGGCGCTGCTGATTGTAATTCGCTTGGGCGGGCATGCCGTGGGTTGGGGATTTCAATTGCAATCCGCCCTTTTTGTCACCTTTCTGGCCTACCTTTTCTTCCTGATGGGGCTCAGTTTTTCCGGGCTGCTGCCCCTGGGCCAGCGACTGATGGGCCTGGGCCAGGATCTGACCCGGGGCCATGGTCTGAAGGCTTCCTTTATGACCGGCGCCCTGGCGACTGTGGTGGCCAGCCCCTGTACTGCCCCCTTCATGGGCACGGCCCTGGGTTTTGCCCTGACGCAACCGGCAGCGGTGGCCATCCTGGTCTTTATGTGTCTTGGCCTGGGCATGGCCATACCGTTCCTACTGCTTTCCTGGTGGCCGGCCCTGGCACGGCGGATTCCGGCTCCGGGAGCCTGGATGGAAACCTTGCAGCAATTCCTGGCTTTTCCCCTTTACCTTAGCTGTGTCTGGCTCCTGTGGGTACTGGGCCGGCAAACCGACACGGATACCTTGTCGCAGGCAGTCCTTGGTCTCGTTATTATCACCTTCGCCGCCTGGCTGCGCCTCAGAAAATCCTCGGCGTTTCGAGCCCTTGCTATACCCGCCCTGTTGGTGGCCATCGCCCTGCCATTCCACGAATTGCGCGTCAGTGCCGGCGACAGTCTCTCCGAGCCATACAGCACCCAGCGTCTGCAGGAATTGCGTCGCGAAGGCAAGGCCGTGTTCGTCAACCTGACCGCCGACTGGTGTATCACCTGCCTGGCCAACGAAAAACTGGCGCTCAGTTCCGCTACCTTTGCCTCCCTGCTGAAACAACACCAAATTGCCTACCTGAAGGGCGATTGGACCAACTACAATCCGGAAATTACCGCGCTTCTCAGTGCTTATGAGCGGTCCGGCGTGCCCCTGTACCTGTACTTCCCGGCTGGCGAGGGTCGGGCACGAATCCTGCCCCAGCTACTGACCGAAGACCGCGTCGTCCAATCCCTGTCCAGATAAGACAGGAACTTCCAGCCAGACTTGCGCCAACGGCTGTCAGCAATAACCGTCGCAACGACCATCGGCCATTGCCGTAAAAAGGCCTTTCAAACGGCGCTGTCAATAAACCACCCCGGCAATAAAAACCGGGATAACTTGGGGGATATTGTGGACAACGTCGGCTAAATATAAACCATTGGACAGGCAAAACAATTTAGGGCAGACTGCCCTGATCTAAGAATAATAGCGAGTTTAGGCGTCATGGCCACTATCCTCGTATTACACGGGCCAAATCTGAACCTGCTCGGCAGCAGGGAACCCGAGATATACGGTCACAGCAGTCTGGACAACGTCAACCAGCACCTGACGGACGTTGCCATGGAGCGGGGGCATCATTTGCTGGCATTGCAAAGCAACGCCGAATATGAACTCATCGACCGTGTCCATGATGCCAAGAGGGAAGGGGTAAATTTCATTATCATCAACCCGGCCGCCTTTACCCATACCAGTGTCGCCCTCAGGGATGCCCTGCTGGCGGTGGCTATCCCCTTTATTGAAGTACACCTGTCCAATGTCCATGCCAGGGAGTCATTTCGCAGCCACTCGTACTTTTCGGATATTGCCGTGGGAGTCATCGTCGGCCTGGGCCCCCTGGGTTATGAACTGGCTCTGCTTGCAGCGCTTGAAAACATGTCCCGTTAAACAATAACTACCTATCGGAATCAGATGATGGATATTCGCAAGATCAAAAAACTTATCGAACTTCTGGAAGAATCCAATATTGGTGAACTGGAAATCAAGGAAGGTGAGGAATCAGTGAGAATCAGCCGGTTTGGTGCTGCGGTCGCCGCCGCGCCAGTCGCAGCGCCCGCCCCGGTTGCGGCCCCGGCTCCGGTTGCGGCCCCGGCAGAGCCCGCGGCCCCGGCAGCCGCTGCGGAACTCAGCGGTCATGTGGTCAAATCCCCCATGGTCGGCACGTTCTACCGCGCCGGCTCTCCCGGCGCTAAAGCCTTTGTCGAGGAGGGGCAGCAAGTCAAGGTTGGCGACCCCATATGCATAGTCGAAGCCATGAAAATGATGAACCAGATCGAAGCGGACAAGAGCGGCACCATCGGCGCCATCCTGGTGGAAGACGGTGAAGCAGTGGAATACGACCAGCCCCTGATCACCATTATTTAGGCCCCCAACAAGAGAATCTTCGCCATGCTGGAAAAAGTGCTTATCGCCAATCGCGGAGAGATCGCTCTCCGGATTCTGCGGGCCTGCAAGGAACTGGACATCAAAACCGTGGCCGTACATTCCAAGGCTGACGCCGAGCTCAAGCATGTCCGCCTTGCTGACGAGTCCATCTGTATTGGCCCAAACCCGTCATCGGAAAGCTACCTCAACATTCCCGCGCTTATCAGCGCCATGGAGGTGACCGATGCGGTCGCTGTCCATCCGGGTTACGGGTTCCTGGCTGAGAATGCCCATTTTGCCGAACAGGTGGAGCGCAGCGGCTTCATTTTCATTGGCCCGACTGCTGAAGTGATTCGAATGATGGGCGACAAGGTGCAAGCAATTGACGCCATGCGCAAAGCCGGCGTGCCGACAGTACCGGGTTCCAACGGCCCGATCACCGATGACAACAAGAGGACGTTACAACTGGCCAAGGATATCGGCTATCCGGTGATCATCAAGGCGGCGGCCGGCGGTGGCGGCAGGGGCATGCGCGTTGTCCATAGCGAGGCCCACTTGCTCAAGGCCATCAATATCACCAAGTCGGAAGCCAAGGCTGCATTTGGTAACGATACGGTATACATGGAAAAATTCCTGGAAAACCCCCGACACGTCGAAGTCCAGGTGTTATCCGACGGCAAGGGGAACGCCATACACCTGGGTGACCGGGATTGCTCCCTGCAGCGCCGCCACCAGAAAGTCCTTGAAGAAGCGCCGGCTCCGGGGATACCGGATGAGGTCAAGCAGGGCGTTTTCGACGCCTGCGTCAAGGCCTGTATCGACATTGGCTACCGGGGTGCGGGGACCTTTGAGTTTCTCTATGAAAACGGCGGTTTCTACTTTATCGAGATGAACACTCGAATCCAGGTAGAACACCCGGTCAGCGAAATGATCTCCGGTGTTGATATCGTCCGGGAACAGCTGCTGATCGCCAGCGGTCAACCCCTGAGCCTGAAGCAGGAAGATATCATTTTTCGCGGCCATGCCTTTGAATGCCGCATCAATGCCGAAGATCCGCAAACCTTCATGCCATCTCCCGGCACCATCACCACCTACCATCCCCCGGGAGGTATCGGTGTTCGTGTTGATTCGCACATCTACAGTGGCTACAGAGTGCCGCCTTATTATGACTCCCTGATTGCCAAGGTCATCACTTACGGTATGGACCGTACCGCCGCGCTGACCCGCATGCGCAATGCCCTTGATGAACTGAGTATCATTGGTATCAAAACCAATTCGGACCTGCAGCGGGATCTCGTCACCGATGCCGGTTTCCAGCGGGGCGGTGTCAATATCCACTATCTCGAGAAAAAACTCGGCCTCTGATCAGATCCCGGCCCCAGGGCCGGGTATTCCCATGCCCTGGCTTCAACTGCACCTGCAAGCGGATCGTAGTCTCGCCACCGAGGCTGAAGACCTGCTGATGGCCTGCGGCGCCGTGTCGGTAACGCTGTCGGACAATGCCGATGACCCCATCCTGGAACCGGGTGTGGGCGAAACACCGCTCTGGCCCAGGGTCAGGATCACCGGATTATTCGAGGCCGATGCTGATCCGGAAGCCATTACCGCTGAGATCGAAGCGACATTGCCCGGCGTATCGATGGACACTTGTCTGTGGGAGACCCTGGAGGACCGGGCCTGGGAACGGGCCTGGATGGATGAATTCCAGCCGGTGCGCTGTGGCGATCGGCTCTGGATTTGCCCCAGTTGGTGTCAACCACCGAATCCCGAGGCCGTCAATTTGCGCCTGGACCCGGGCCTGGCCTTTGGTTCCGGCACCCACCCCACCACATTCCTCTGTCTTCAGTGGCTGGACCGGCTGGTTCTGAACCGGAAGACCGTCGTCGACTACGGCTGTGGATCCGGTATTCTGGGAATCGCTGCCCTGTTACTGGGGGCATCACGGGTCATTGCCGTCGACAACGACCCCCAGGCCCTGACGGCGACACGGGCTAATCTCGAACGCAACCAGCTATCCGCTGAGCGTCTACTGACCTGCACTCCGGACGTTTTTTTCACGGTCGAGGCTGACGTGGTTCTGGCCAACATCCTGGCGGGCCCCCTGCTCAGCCTGGCGCCCCGGCTGTCCGGCACTACCCGGCCAGGCGGAATGCTTTGCCTGTCGGGCATCACCAGAGCACAGGTGCCAACTGTATTGGCCGCCTATCCGGCGTTCGACTTCACACCAATGGCATCCCAGGACGACTGGGTCAGACTGACTGCTGTCAAGCGTGCTATAACAGGATAGAATCCCGGTCAAATCCACGTAAGACTGGCTTCCACATGTCCGACCCCGTCACACGCTGCCCCAGCTGTCTGGTGGCCTTCAAAGCCTCACGCGCCCAGTTACAGGCTGCAAACGGGCTGGTACGTTGTGGTGCCTGCCTGAACATTTTTGACGCCTACCAGCACATTAACAAGACTTCGACGCCGGGAAGGGTGCCGGCCGAATCTGGCAAAACTGACGCCGTCGAGCCAGAAATTTTAATTGACGACAACCTGGATCCAGAAGTCATTGCTTCCCTTGGCGAAGCGGGCAAGGCAAATTCCAGGGTGGATTTTGAGTTTCAGCCCCGTTTAAGCAGGACTGCCGGTAACGTCGGGGCCACACCGACCAGTCCGGAACAGATAACCCAGCCTGAGGGCACAGCCGCCGGAAACAAGCTCACCTCCAGCTTCAGTACCGGGTCCATTGAATCAGCAGATGAGCAGATCCTTCCGGTCGAAAATGGTCGTCTGGAGCCTGCATCGTTGCGTTCTGCAGAATCCGGGAGCGAATTGATTCCCGAGCTGGAAAACCGCATTGATGATGACAAGGGCCGGCAACAGCACCCCGGGGCCGACAACAGCCGCGAAAGTCTGATTCGGGCAGTTCTGACCATCAGTGACCCGGATAAATTCGAGGCCTCTGACTTTCCCGACGACATCGATGTCAATTTTACCGGGACGCCAACGACCAGTGTTCCGGTAAAAGATTCAGGGATAGCTGAAGCCGGTTCAAGGCGGCTCCGGGATTCTTCGGACTTCGCACTTCGGCCCCAAAGCACCGACGCAATTGTCAGCTTGCCGCTGACCCCCGGATTCCCCCCGGCGCCGGACCTGCAGGAAGAGCCTCCCTCCCGTACCGTCGCCCATGGTCTGAGCAGGCCTGCTGTTGCCAAACGGCCCCCTGCCGGCGGGATTACCCCCGCGCCCGGAAACCCCACCGCATCCAAACAGAAAAATCCTGATGCTGCCTCCGGTTTTCCCGCCGCAGACCCCTTATTCGTAGTCCAACACTCCTGGCAGGATCGCTTTAACCCGCCATCGGAAGCCGGTACGAAAGCCAGAAAAGTCCACTGGCGGCCGACGCTGGCCTGGCTCTGGTACCCACTGGTTGCCATCGGGCTGCTGGGACTCGTTGTTCAGTACACCTACTTCAATGTGGACCAACTGGGGATGAACCCCGCCTACCGCCCCTGGCTGGAGACATTCTGTGACCGGTTGAATTGCCAGTTGCCGATTCCGGTGGACCGGTCTCAAATCGCGACAAGGGATTTTGTCGTGCGCTCGCACCCCGGCTATGAAAATGGTCTGCTGGTGGACGCCGTTATCATCAATAACGCCGGCTTTGACCAACCGTTTCCCCAATTAACCCTGCAGTTCGAAGATCTGCAGGGTGAGGTGGTCGCCCAGAGACACTTCAAGCCGGAGGAATACCTGCGTGGCGAACTGACCGGGGCCGTGTTCATGCCCGTCAATCAGGCGGTGCGCCTGGAACTGGAAATACTGGATCCCGGCGACAGGGCTGTTTCGTTCTCGCTGTTTATTCCAGAATAATTAATTCCCACTTTTTCCATGGGAAAAGTGGGGGTATGATACCGCCCCTTTCCTGTAAACCCGTCTGCGCACCGAAGAGGCATCACCTTGTTCCGGATCGGACCGTTTGTCATCGACAACCCGACCATCCTGGCCCCCATGGCGGGCGTTACCGACCTGCCTTTCCGCCGACTTTGCCGGTCCTTTGGCGCCGGTATGACTGTGTCCGAAATGTTGACCGCAGATACCGGCCTCTGGAGCAGCAACAAATCTCGCTTCCGACTGCCCCACAGTGATGAGCCGGAGCCCCGGGTAATCCAGATTGCCGGCGCTGAACCGCGAATGCTGGCGGACGCTGCTGTGGCCAACGTTCAAATGGGCGCGCAAATCATCGATATCAATATGGGCTGTCCCGCCAAAAAAGTATGCCGCAGGGCAGCCGGCTCCGCGTTGTTGCGGGATCAATCCCTGGTGGCGGACATTCTAAATACCGTGGTTCGAGCCGTGACTGTTCCGGTTACGCTGAAAATTCGCACCGGCTGGGACACTGACCACCGCAACGGTGTCGAGATTGCCAGGATAGCCGAGGAATGCGGCATTCAGGCCCTTGCAGTTCACGGGAGGACTCGCGCCTGCGGTTTTCGGGGATCAGCGGAATATGACACCATCGCCTCGATTGTGGCGGCCGTCGACCTGCCGGTCTTTGCCAATGGCGACATTCGCTCGCCGGAGCAGGCCCGGGCGGTACTGGACTATACCGGGGCCGCAGCTGTCATGATTGGCCGGGGCGCCCAGGGAAGGCCCTGGATTTTCAGGGAAATCAACCGCTTCCTGGCATACGGAACACCGGCGGCCGTCCCTGATATTGCCGAAATTGAAGAGACTCTGACCAGCCATATCCGCGCTCTCCACGGGCATTACGGGCCAGATACCGGAGTTCGCATTGCCCGCAAGCACCTGGGCTGGTATCTGACCAGTCTCGTAACTGAAGGCAGCGGTCTGGGTCAGAGCACCCCTGGCGATATTACCGATATCGAACACTTTCGCCGGACTTTTAACCGCCTTGAAAATCCCGCCCAGCAGCTTTCGGCTCTGCGCGGGTTTTTCAAGACCATGGAGAATATTCAGGATATTGCCGCATGAACTCAAGCAGTGACGCATTACCCCAACAAGAACGGATTCCGGTCGAGTCCGGCATATCGACACGGCCACAAGCCCTGCGCAAAAGCGTCGAAGGCGCCCTGGAACATTACTTTGCCCAGCTCGATGGCCAGCACACAACGGAGCTTTACCAACTGGTAATGCAGGAAGTGGAAGTACCGCTGTTCAAATCTGTGCTGGATTACACCGGCAATAACCAGAGTCGCGCCGCCGAAATTCTGGGTCTGAATCGCGGCACACTGCGCAAGAAGCTGAAACAATACGATCTCCTTTAGTTTCCGGGCGACTCCGACTCATACCGTATTCAAAGCAAGCCAGCCCGGAATGACCAGCAAAATAAATGACGGGTAAATATTACTACCAGCCCACCGGGAAACATCTGACACATGACTGAAAATCTGATCCCCGTTCGACGCGCCCTCATCAGCGTTTCCGACAAGACCGGCATCGTTCCCTTCGCCCAGGCCCTCAGCGCTGCCGGCGTTGAAATCCTGTCAACCGGCGGTACTTTCCGGTTATTGACTGCCGAGGGAATAACTGCAGTTGAGGTATCGGACTACACCGGCTTTCCGGAAATGATGGACGGCAGGGTCAAGACCCTCCATCCCAGAGTCCACGGCGGCATCCTCGGTCGCCGCGGCACCGATGACGCCATCATGGCTGAACAGGGCATCAGCCCCATCGACATGGTGGTGGTCAACCTCTATCCCTTTGAGCAGACGGTAGCAAATCCCGACTGCGACCTGGCAACTGCTATCGAGAATATCGATATCGGCGGCCCGACCATGGTGCGTGCAGCCGCCAAAAACCACCGATACGTATCCGTGCTGGTCAATGCCAGCGACTACCAGCCAGTATTGGATGAAATGGCCAACAGTGCCGGCGCCCTGAGTCTGGAAACCCGCTTTGACCTCGCGGTCAAGGCCTATGAACACACGGCGGCCTACGATGGTGCGATCGCCAATTACATGGGTCGACAATTGCGCCCGGCAGGCCAGGAATTCCCCCGCACCTGGAACAGTCAATTTCAACAGAAACAGGTAATGCGCTACGGTGAAAATCCGCACCAGCGGTCGGCGTTCTATGTGGAAGCCGAGCCTGCTGAAGCCTGCATCGCCACCGCCAGCCAGCTGCAGGGCAAGGAATTGTCCTATAACAATATCGCTGACACCGATGCCGCCCTGGAGTGCGTCAAACAATTTGACTTGCCAGCCTGCGTTATCGTCAAGCACGCCAATCCCTGTGGCGTCGCCGTCGCCGGCACCCTGCTCGAGGCTTACAACCGGGCATTTGCCACCGACCCGGAATCGGCCTTTGGCGGCATCATTGCCTTCAACCGGGAACTGGATGCCGAAACAGCGACCGCCATCTGTGACCGGCAGTTCGTCGAGGTCATCATCGCCCCCCGGGTGTCGCCGGCAGCCACTGCAGCCGTGGCCGCCAAAAAGAACGTGCGACTGCTGGCCTGCGGTCAGTGGCATGCGGAGCGACCCGCCGCCTGGGATTGCAAGCGGGTCAGCGGTGGCCTGCTGATTCAGGACCGGGATATCGGCATGGTATCCGTGGCGGACCTGAAGGTGGTGAGCCGACGAGCGCCCACGGATTCCGAATTGCGCGACCTGTTGTTTACCTGGAAAGTGGCCAAGTTTGTCAAGTCCAATGCCATTGTCTATGGCAGCCAGTTGCGCACCATTGGCATCGGCGCCGGCCAGATGAGTCGGGTCAATTCCGCCCGCATTGCCGCCATAAAGGCGGAACAGGCCAGTCTGCAAGTCAAGGGGGCGGTGATGGCCTCCGATGCCTTTTTCCCATTCCGGGACGGTATCGACAATGCCGCTGCCGTCGGCATCAGCTGCGTCATACAGCCCGGCGGTTCCATCCGGGACGAGGAAATCATCGCCGCTGCCGACGAACATGGCATGGCCATGGTGTTTACCGGCATGCGTCATTTCCGGCATTGACAGCGACCGCACTGGTTCAGGTCGATGCCAACCGGCGAGCAGCCCCCGGTGTCAAATCCCGCAGGAGTAATGAATGAATATACTGGTAATTGGCGCCGGTGGCAGGGAACACGCACTGGCCTGGAAGGCGGCACAGGGTGCGAATGTCGAGACGGTCTTCGTCGCACCCGGCAATGCCGGCACCGCTCTTGAGAACCGGCTGCAAAATGTCGACATCCGGAGCGACGATTTCGCCGCCCTGGCGGACTTTGCCGAAAAGCACGCCGTCGCCCTGACTATTGTCGGCCCTGAACAACCCCTGGTGGACGGCATCGTCGATTATTTCCGGTCACGAGATCTGGCGATATTCGGACCCGGTCGCGCCGCTGCCCAGTTGGAAGGATCCAAGGCCTTTACCAAGGATTTCCTCAGCCGGCACCGTATTCCCACTGCCGAATACCGCAACTTCACCGAGATTGAACCGGCACTGAAGTATCTCCGCCAAAAAGGTGCGCCGATCGTGGTCAAGGCCGACGGTCTTGCCGCCGGCAAGGGCGTAATCGTCGCCCGCAATCTGGAGGAAGCGGAAGCGGCAGTGAGAGACATGCTGTCGGGCAATGCCTTTGGCGAGGCTGGCCACCGCGTGGTTATCGAGGAATTCCTCGACGGCGAGGAAGCCAGTTTTATCGTCATGGTGGATGGTCGTCATGTGCTGCCCATGGCCTCATCCCAGGACCACAAGGCCCGGGACAACGGCGATCGGGGACCCAACACCGGCGGACTGGGGGCTTATTCACCAGCTCCGGTGGTGACCCCGGAAGTCCATGACCGGATCATGCGGGAGGTGATTCTTCCGACAGTGGCGGGCATGGCTGCCGAGGGTAATACCTACACCGGTTTTCTCTATGCCGGCCTGATGATCATGCCCGACGGCGCAGCAAAGGTGATCGAATACAATTGCCGCTTTGGCGATCCCGAAACCCAGCCGGTGATGATGCGCCTGCAGTCAGACCTGGTAGCCCTCTGCCAGACAGCGCTGCGGGGAGAACTGGACACAGCCACAGCCCGGTGGGATCCGAGGGCAGCCCTGGGTGTCGTCCTCGCCGCCGGCGGTTACCCGGCCAGCTACCACCGGGGCGATGAAATTACCGGCGACCTGTTGTTCAGCAGTGACGATGCCAAGGTTTTCCACGCCGGCACCCGCCTGCAGGGAGACCGGGTGGTGACCGACGGCGGTCGGGTACTCTGTGCTGTCGGTCTCGGCCACTCGGTGACCGAAGCTCGGGATCAGGCCTATGATCTGGCATCCCGAATCCACTGGCGCAACAGCTATATGCGCACAGACATCGGTTACCGGGCGATTGCCAGAGAAAGCAAATAGCACCGGCGCAGCGCCGGGTCCAACGACAGAATTTTCACCACGATTATTGCATTCCAGCCGCGGAATCAGACATTAATGACATTCCGTTCCCGAGCCCACTGCCGCAACTGCTGGAGTTTTTCCCGCATCACCACCGACAACGGCGAGGTCATGTCCAATTGCTCCCGTACTGAGGCCTGGCCGACAGCGGCACCATTGGCCATTTCCGAATAGACGGCGGCAATAACCGCCTGTTCAATCTCGGCACCGCTAAATCCCTCCGAGGCCGCCGCCAGATCGTCGAGCTGGAATAAAGCCGGATCCAGTTGTCGTCGGCGCAGGTGAATGGCGAATATATTTTCACGCATGTTCGAATCCGGCAGGTCGACAAAAAACAGCTCGTCAAAACGCCCCTTGCGCACCAGTTCGGCGGGCAGGCGGGATATATCGTTGGCGGTCGCCACCAGAAACACCCGGGATTTTCTTTCCGACATCCAGGTCAAAAGGGTACCCAGCACTCGGTGGGAGATACCGCTGTCACCGCTGTCCGCCGCCAGGCCTTTTTCTATTTCATCAATCCAGAGGACACAGGGAGACATACGATCGGCCAGGTCCAGGGAATCCCTTAGATTGCGCTCGGTCTCGCCGAAAAACTTGTTGTAAAGGGCGCCCATGTCCATTCGCAACAGCGGCAAACCCCAGGTGCCGGCCACGGCTTTTGCCGCCAGGCTCTTGCCACCACCCTGAACACCAAGCAGCAGAATGCCCCGGGGCATGTCGGCACCGGTGCTTTCGGTATTTGAAAGCAGGATTTGCCGCCGCACCTCAAGCCAGCCTTTGAGTCGGTCCATGCCGGCGATCTGGGTAAAGTCCTCGGTATCGAATTCATAGCTGAGCACACCGTCCATGTTCATCAACTTGAACTTGGCGTCGTTGACCTGTGCCAGATCGGAATCGGTGATGGCGCCATCGTCGACAATGGCCCGCCGGGACAGGCGCCGGACCTCGGCATGGGTCAGGCCGCGGAGATTAGCTGCCAGTTTATTCAGAATTTCGCTTTCGGTGCGCACCCGTTGCCCGTCGTTGCGCCTCGACCACTTGGCCGCCTCTTCACGAACCAGATCCAGAATCTGCCGGTGATCCGGCAGGGATAGTTGAAACCGGGCGCTGAAACGCCCCAGCTCCTCGGGCAAGTTCAGGGTATGGCTGATCAATACCAGGGTAAGTCCGCCGTGTTCATTGCGCAGAGCAATATCCTTGAGGAGTCGGATATTGGTGGGGTGATCCTTGATCCAGGGGTGAAAATCACAAAGGGCATAAATGCCGGGTTTGGCACGGGTTTTAAGATACCGGAGAAAACCCTCGGGTTCGGCATGCTCGGCCTCCGACTCCAGGCGCAAACCGAATCCGGCCGCCTCTAGACCGTCAGTAATGGTCCAGCGATACAGGGGCAGTTCCTGACTGCGGGCGACCCGTTGCAACAGATCCATGGCCCGGTTTTCATCGTGTGTTTCCAGTACGACCAGGGGAATTCTTGACTGCAAAACGATTTCGAAATCACCGGTGTCCTGCATAGTTGTACCTCTTCCTTTTTTCCAGCCAGGCATCCAGCCCCTGAGCGTTAAGGGACAGGTCCAGGCCGAGGATTGTTTGCGCCTCGATTGCGGATAATGTCGGTCGAACCAGTTGCAGCAGCCCGAATTCCCTCGCAGTCAGGGCCTCTCGTATAACGGCGATCCGATCCCGGTCACATTCATGGTTAAGTGCGATATCGCAGTATTCCCCAATCGCGGTCCTGAGCTTTTCCACCTGCTCTTCCGGTTGTGTCAACACGCCAAAATGTGTCAGGTAAATTCGGGCAGGCCGGTAACTCATGAGCATATCCAGGGTCGCCAGCAGTTTTTCCGGGTTGAATTGCGCCGGTGTCGTCGACGGCATCAGGTGGCGGTCATTGTCACCGATCATTTCCCGGTAGGAAATACCGAAATTATCCCCGGTAAACCAGCCCTCGGTGGCGCTGTCCCAGATACAGTAGTGGTGCTCTGCGTGACCGGGCCCGTGCCGGATCCTCAAAACACGTCCGCCGAGGTTCAGCGTCATATCATCTTCGGCGACCAGAATTCGCTCCGGGGCTATCGGTCTGATCTCACCGTAAAGGGTGTCAAACCGGTCAATGCCATAGACCTCTCGAGAAGCTGAGATCAGCCGCTCAGGGTTCGCCATATGGTCCGCGCCCCGGGGATGAACCACAAGTTGCGCCGAGGGCAGTTTCTCCATCAATAGCCCGGCTCCACCGGCATGATCCAGGTGGATGTGAGTCGGCATGACATAGTTGATCCTGTCAGCGGCAATTCCCTCGGCCGCGAGATAATCGAGCACCAGGGGCACGGTGTTGCTGGTGCCGGTCTCGATAATCGCCCACTGGCCGCCCTGGTGCATCAGATAGCAGGCCGCCAGGCCCGGCCGGACATAGCCGGTATCCAGGCAAAAGATGCCGTTGCCGAGATCGGTAGGATTCAGGTCCACAAGACTGGTTTCCGGATTGATGATTTCACTTGAGGCGACTATTTTAGCTACAATTCCACTTCGCAAACACAGGCGGTATCCGCGATGAACGAATCCATATCCGGCGCCACAGCCGAAATCGGGGCCAGACCCGTAGCGCAGGTCGTCAATGAGCGGCAATTTTCGGTGATAGACCGATTCATCTGCGGTGCCGACCGCGCCCTGCACACCCTGGCGGGAAAGGCCCCCAGCCCCTTGCGACCGGCGCCGGCCAGCGGGATGGAAAATCCGGTCTTGTCCGATGCCGAGAGAAAACATGCCGCCGGCCTGATGCGGGTCAATCACAGCGGTGAGGTCTGCGCCCAGGCCCTGTACCAGGGCCAGGCCCTGACAGCCGGCTTGCCCAGTGTTCGCTCGGAAATGGAAAACGCGGCAAGAGAGGAAATTGACCATCTGGCCTGGTGTGAGGAACGGATTCAGGCTCTCGGCAGCCACACCAGTCTGCTCAATCCTGTTTGGTATGCCGCTTCGTTTACCCTGGGAGCAGCTACCGGGTTAATCAGTGACCGCTTGAGCCTGGGCTTCGTGGCCGCGACTGAAGATCAGGTATGCAAGCATCTGGAGGGCCATCTGCATGCCCTGCCGTCGGCCGACAACAAAAGCCGTAGGATAGTTGAACAAATGCTGGAAGATGAGGCCCGGCATGCTCAAAACGCCCTATCGGCCGGCGGCCTGCAGTTTCCGGTGCCAATCAAAAAGCTGATGAGCCTGGTGGCCAAAGCCATGACCTCGACCAGTTACAGAATCTAGCCACCGAATAACGACCTGTGGTCACCGTAGGGACGCCTGTTCATCCTGAACGGTTCTGACAACCTGAAACAATTTTTCTCGAAACCAGCTGTGCAACGGCGATTTCAGGGTTCGGCGATGCTGGACCAGGGCAGCGGGAATGTAGGGTTCCGAAAGCAGATCTTCCGGGTAGGGCTTGCGTATAATTTCATAGTAATCTCCTTCCTGCTTGAGATCGTCCATGGTTGCCAGCATCAGGCAATCGGTAGAATGCAGGGCTTCCAGCGCCGTCATCAGTTGGTCAGTGACCATGATCTTGTGTCGCTTCAGACCCTTGATGGCCAGGGTCTTGTCAAACCGGCTCTCCGTCAGGGGTGAAACCGTGTCCGATAACAACAGGAAATACTGGATAAAGGGGTACTCAAGGATGTTCTCCAGGGTAAGTTGCTTTTTAGCCAACGGGTGACCCTTGCGCATCCAGACCGCAGGCGCAAAGCCTCCCAGGCGGGTCACCACAAAGTCATCTGACAGGGGCTTCTCCACCTCCAGCACAAAATCAATCTCCCCCTTGGCCAGGAGTTCCTTGTAACCTTCGAGGCCACTGGAGACTGCGATTGACACATTAGGTGCCTCTCGTGCCAACTGGCAGGTAAGCTTCGGCACCACCTGCACTGCGATGAATTCAGGGGACACCAGATGTATAACCCCCGTGCTGCTTTCCGGCCTGAAATTCTGGACTTCAACAAACTCTGCAATATGCCCCAGCAGTTCCGGCAGGCGGGCCTGCAGTTCAAGCGCCCTGATGGTCGGCATCAGTTCCCTGCCGTTCTTTACCAGTAACGGATCGTCAAAAAGATCTCGCAGACGCTGAAGGGTTTTACTCATCGCCGGCTGGGTGATAAACAGTCGCTTGGCAGCCCTGGTAACGCTCCGCTCCTCCAGCAAGACATTAAGTGCCACCAGCAGATTCAGATCCACTCTCGAGAGGCTGGCCGTCAACATTGATAAGTCCTGGTTATGCTTTAGATAATAATAATACATTAGAGTTATTCAATGACAGCCCCTACAGTGTAACTGTCAACCCATCCCCAATATCAAAGGAGGTATGAGATGGTGGTATCAACCCTGATGTATGCAATTTTATGGTTTTCTGGCCTGGTTGGTTCGGCAATAGCCGTCGACGACCTCAAAGGAAGTTTCCGGAAAGGCCACACCTATCCAGTCGAGGGCAGGGAAACTGAAGCAGTTCCGGCCACCTAGTACGGAAAAAGTTATAGCGTTTATTTCCATGCGCAAGGAGGTCAGTCATGGTAGCGTCAATGGTAATGTATGTGATTTTCGCAGTTTCGGGAGTTCTGGGATCGGCTATAGCCGTTGATGATCTCAAGCAACTGCTGTCGAAACGAACCGGAGACTCAAGGCGATTACAGGAAGAGAAATCGGAGGACCACTCCACCACCTGTAAGTAGTTGCGGTTTCATTCTCGATAGTCGCTTGGCGACTATCATCGATGAATCAACGGGGAGCCCAGGGGCTCCCCTTTTTTTTCAACTTACGACGGCCGGTCAATTGGCCCCGACGGGGCCGGTCCGAAGCTATTATTAACCCGGCAAGCTTTTATGCAGGGTTAATTCGGTACATGGATGTGCCGCCATTGGCCGCAGGTCAATGCAAACCCTTAAAATACAAGAAACTTCGCACAGTTCCTCCAGTATTTTAAGCACGCGCACCTAAATAGGCACGCCGTAACCCTCGATTTCTCTCTGATCCCAACATGGGCTCAATTCGGCACCGGCGGATTAATCTGCTCCAGTCGTCGCATATTGGCAGACTCATAACTTCTGGTTATATTTAAAATAACAACAATACATTGGAGTTATTGCATTCATCTGCCTATAGTTTCACCATGAGATTTGCAGCACGAAGCCTTCACTAAAAGCTTTCTGCTTCTGCAACATTCGACAGTTTCCTACCCCCCTGTAAGAAAATTTTGGGGAGCCAATGGCTCCCCCTTTTTTTGTTTCCAGTTTTTCGAATAAGAAGTCAACAGTATCCTATCCCTCCTTCAACAAAACGGATTTTGCCGAATATCAGTTGCTGTCCATAGCGATGATTTCATAGCTATGGGTCATTTCGACCCCGGCCTTCCCCAGCATGATGGACGCTGAACAATATTTTTCCGACGACAGGGCAACTGCCCGTTTGACATGGTTATCCTTCAGATTATTGCCCCTGACAAGAAAGTGGATATGAATACGGGTAAAGACGGCGGGGACCTCGTCGGCCCTCTCCGCCTCCAGTACCGCTTCGCAGGACTGCACTGACTGTCGACTCTTTTTCAGAATATCCATTACATCAAAACTGGAGCAGCCACCAACACCAAGCAACAGCATTTCCATTGGGCGAACTCCGACATTCCTGCCACCGTGTTCCGGGGGCCCGTCCATAACCACAGTGTGGCCGCTACCGGACTCTCCGAGAAACATGGCGTCGCCAACCCAACGTACACTTGCTTTCATGAATGCTCCTTAAGTTCAGGATTTATTTTGTATTAATCGAGATAAAAAATGCTCTTTTCTTGATTACGCAAGCCCTTAGAACAGTTGCATTTTTCATCGAGCTAATGCTAACTATACGAGCGCGCAGACTACCTAAATTCAAGTATATCAGCGCCCCCCTTATTCAGGGCAAAGGAGCATAACATTGTCACCAGCACCGATCACGCCGCATATACCCGATGTAGAAGAATTCCTCTCTCACTGCCACCGCCGAAAATATCCAGCAAAAAGCACGATTATCTACGCTGGAGATTCAGGTGATACCCTCTACTACATTGTCAAGGGCTCGGTCACGGTCTTGATTGAAGATGACGACGGCCGGGAAATGATTGTTGCCTATCTCAACCCCGGTGATTTTTTTGGCGAGATGGGCCTTTTTGACCAACCAGACCGCAGCGCCTGGATTCGGGCGAAAACCGAATGTGAAGTGGGTGAAATCAATTACAACAAGTTCAAGGAACTCGTGGTCAGACACCCCGGCTTCCTTTTTTCGGTCGCCAAGCAGATGGCCGGAAGACTTCGGGATACAACTCGCAAGGTTGGCGACCTGGCTTTTCTGGACGTCACCGGCCGCGTTGCCCGCACCCTGCTCGACCTCAGCACTGAACCTGACGCCATGACCCACCCGGACGGCATGCAAATCAAGATCACCCGGCAGGAAATAGGACGGATTGTCGGCTGTTCCAGGGAAATGGTAGGCAGGGTCCTGAAAACTCTCGAGGACCAGGAACTGGTTTCCGTCAGCGGCAAGACCATGGTGGTCTACGGCACACGGTGAGCCCTGATTGCTGCCGCCGGGTCAGGCAAACAATTCCATCAGTTTGTCACCCGGCTCCGGTGCACGCATCAATGCCTCCCCCACCAGAAACCCGTAGACACCGCGATCCAGCATGGACTGGACATCATTTCTGGTGTGTATGCCACTTTCGGTGATTACCAGCCGGTCATCAGGAATAGACGCAAGCAAGTCCCAGGTGGTGTCGAGACTTGTATGAAAGCTGCGCAGGTCCCGGTTATTGATGCCGATAAGAGGCGTCTGTAATTCCAGGGCAAGTTTGAGTTCCTCTCCGTTGTGAACTTCCACCAGCACGTCCAGTGCAAGGGCCCGAGCGAGATCGGCAAGCTTATGGATCGCCGCCTGATCCAGCGCGGCCACAATTAATAAAATGCAATCGGCCCCCAACGCCCGGGACTCGTAGACCTGGTAAGGGTCGACCGTAAAGTCCTTGCGCAATACCGGCAGATTTACAGCCTTCCTGGCCTGTTGCAGATACCGGTCGGCCCCCTGGAAGAAGTCCACATCCGTCAAGACCGAAAGGCAGGCGGCACCTCCCAACTCATAACTCCGGGCTATGGCGATCGGATCGAAATCCGGCCGGATGAGACCCTTGCTGGGCGACGCCTTCTTGATTTCGGCAATGACGGCAGGACGTCTACACTCTCTTTTTGCAGCCATTGCCCTGGCAAAGCCTCTGGGCGGTGCCTGTGCCAGGATGTCAGTCTGCAATTGATCGACTGTCACCAGATCGCGTCGCTCTCGAACTTCCTCTTTTTTTCGAGCCAGAATGCGATCAAGAATAGTGGACGCACTCACTCAACATCGCCCATGCATTGGGTAAAAGCGGCCAGATCCAGCAGCTTTTCCCGGGCCAGCCCACTGGCAATCACATCCTGGGCCATGGTTACTCCCTGTGCCAGATTGTCCGCTACGCCAGCCGCATAGATTGCCGCTCCGGCATTGAGGGCGATCATGTCTGCAGCCTTGGCAGCCTGCTCCAGTTCCTGACCGGCAAGGGCACTCTTGATCAGGGCCAGGGAGTCTGACGCACCTTTTACCGCTAACCCGGACAGACTTTGGCGAGGAATACCAAAATCCTCGGGCGCAAGGACATATTCCCGAATCCGGCCTCGATCGAGTTCTGTGACAAATGTCGGCCCGGCGATACTGATTTCGTCCAGGCCGTCCTCGCTGTGAACCACCAATACACGCTCACTGCCGAGACGGTTGAGCACCTCAGCCACTGGACGACACAGCGGTCGGTCAAAAACCCCCGTCACCTGGCGCTTGACACCGGCGGGATTGGTCATGGGACCAAGAATATTGAACAGGGTGCGAATACCCAGTTCCTTGCGGGGTGCCGCAGCATATTTCATGGCGCTGTGATGCATGGGTGCAAACATAAATCCAATTCCCATCTCTCTGACACAGCGGGCGACCTGTTCGGGCTTGAGGTCTATCCGGACACCGGCCGCTTCGAGTAAATCGGCGCTGCCGCTTTTGCTGCTGATAGACCGGTTTCCATGCTTGACCACTCGCGCACCGGCAACAGACACCACCAGGGCACTCGCTGTGGAAACATTAAATATGCTGGCGCCATCACCACCGGTGCCGACAATATCGACCAGATGATCGCCCTCGACGTCAACACTCGAAGCCAGTTCGCGCATGACGATGACGGCTCCGGTAATCTCATCCAGGGATTCGCCTTTCATGCGCAATGCCACCAGAAAACCGGCAATCTGTGCCGGTGTGGCTCCGCCTGTCATTACCTGGCGCATGACCCCAATCATTTCATCCTGGTCGAGATTGCCCCGTTCAATGACGCGGTTGAGCGCCTCCTGAATAGTCATAAAGAAAACTCCAGAAAATTGCGTAACAGGTCGTGCCCATACTCGGTGAGTATCGATTCGGGATGAAACTGCACACCCTCAATGGCCTGTGACCGGTGTCGCACGCCCATGATTTCGTCCAGACTACCGTCGGCATTTTCAGTCCAGGCGGTAATTTCAAGACAGGATGGCAAGCTTGCCATTTCGATTACCAGTGAGTGGTAGCGAGTGGCTTCAAAGGGATTGGGCAAGCCTTTAAAAACCCCGACCTGACTGTGATGGATTGGCGAGGTCTTGCCGTGCATAACTTGTCGAGCCCTGACGATCCGACCGCCAAAAGCCTGGCCGATGCTCTGGTGACCAAGGCAGATACCCAGCAGTGGTACTCTGCCGGCAAAGTGTCGTATGGCCTCCACCGAGATACCGGCCTCATTAGGCGTACAGGGGCCTGGCGAAATCACAATTTTTTCCGGAGCCAGATTCTCGATGTCCCCGAGACTGATTTCATCATTTCGGACAACATGTACCCTGGCCCCCAGTTCCCCCAGATACTGAACGACGTTCCAGGTAAAGGAATCGTAGTTGTCAATCATCAGAATCATGATGTTTTATCCTGGGTAACCATGGCCGCGGCGCGCATGATGGCCCGCGCCTTGTTAATGGTTTCCTTCCATTCAAGTTCCGGAATGGAATCAGCCACGATGCCTGCCCCTGCCTGAACATAGACCCGGCCATCCTTGATAACAGCAGTACGAATAGCGATGGCTGAATCCATATTACCGTTCCAGCCGATATAGCCGATGGCGCCGCCATAGACATTTCTTTTCACCGGTTCCAGTTCATCGATTATTTCCATCGCCCGAATCTTTGGGGCGCCACTCAGTGTTCCCGCCGGCAGAGTCGCTCTCAGAACATCCATGGCAGTCGTTCCCGGCTTCGCCCTGCCTGTGACATTGGACGTGATATGCATGACATGGGAATAGCGCTCTACCACCATCTTTTCGGTAACTTTCACTGATCCAATTTCGGCGACCCGGCCGACATCATTTCTGCCCAGGTCAATCAGCATCAGATGTTCAGCAATTTCCTTCGGATCTGCCAGCAATTCGGCCTCCATGGCCTTATCTTCTTCGACATTGTGACCCCGACGCCGGGTACCCGCGATGGGTCGAACGGTTATCTCCCCGCCTTCCATTCGAGCCAGAATTTCGGGTGAAGACCCCGCAATCTGAAAATCTCCCAGGTTCAGATAATACATATAGGGTGACGGATTGAGGCAGCGCAGGGCTCGATACAGGTTCAGTGCATCGGCTTTAAAGGGTGCGGACATACGATGCGAAGGCACTACCTGCATGGCATCTCCAGCGAGAATATACTGTTTGATCCGCTCCACACCCGCCTTAAAGGCCGCTTTGCCAGTGCAGGAGACAAAGGCTTCCTCCTCCAGAGCATTGCCCTCCAGGTTCATTGGACCCAGTGGCGGCACCGGCTCACCCAGGCGTGCTTCCAGAACATTCAGTCGCTCCTCGGCTCGCCTCAAGGCGTTGTCCTGGTGTGGGTCGGCATGAACAACGATGATTAGTTTCGCCAGCAGATTGTCGAATATCACCACCTCGTCGGAGGCCATCAACAAAATATCCGGCAATCCGAGATCATTCTCCGGCGCCGTTTCTCTCAATTTTTTTTCTACATAGCGTACTGTGTCATAACCAAAATACCCCACGAGCCCGCCCGTAAAACGGGGCATTTCCGGCAAATCAGGCATTCGGTATTCGGCGTGAAATCGGTCGACCTCCGCCAGCGGGTCCTCCGTATGCCGCGCGGCAACGACGAGGCCGTTTTCGATAATTTCCAGATAATTGCCCGTGACCTTCAATAGCGTTACGGACGGCAGACCAATCAGCGAATAGCGCCCCCACTTCTCACCACCCTGAACGGATTCGTAGAGGTAGGAGTAGGGACCTCTAGCCAGTTTGAGGTAGCAGGAAAGTGGGGTTTCGAGATCAGCCAGTATTTCGCGTGTAACCGGAATCCGGTTGTAATTTTGGGCTGCCAGAGCGGCAAATTGTTCAGGTGTCATTGCCTTGCCAAAAGTGCTGTTGAAAAGGGATAAGCCAAGCTGTCCGGAAATGGACTTTCAAATCACCGGTTGCGCCAACGCCAACCGGTTGCAGCACAAATGCGTCCACCTGAATTATTAATTTTCATGCTAATCCCCTACAACAACGGCCATTCTAAAGCATTCGATTTACCAATAAAACCGTGCCCTGTCAGGCTCATTGTTTCAGTTGGGCGCGCATGGATTGAATTGCCCGGGCGTAATCACCGGCGCCGAAAATGGCGGAGCCGGCAACGAATGTATCCGCCCCGGCCCGGGCAATTTCAGCAATATTGGCAACGGTGACACCACCGTCGACCTCAAGTCGAATAGGGTAGCCACTTTCATCGATCATCGCTCTTGCCTGCCTAAGCTTGTTCAGTGTCGAATCTATAAACTTTTGTCCGCCAAATCCCGGGTTCACGGACATCAACAACAACACATCCAATTTATCGAATATGTACTGAAGGTTGTGCAGACCTGTTGCGGGGTTGAGGACAAGACCGGCTTTACAGCCCAATTCCCTGATCAATTGCAGTGAACGATCCACGTGTCTCGAAGCCTCGGGATGAAAGGTTATCCAACTTGCTCCGGCACCGGCAAACATTCGAATCATATCATCGACCGGCTCCACCATGAGATGAACATCTATGGGTGCCTTGATTCCGTGGTTTCGCAACGCCTTGCAAACCATGGGCCCAATGGTCAAGTTCGGAACGAAGTGGTTGTCCATCACATCAAAATGAACGACGTCAGCACCGGCCTCAAGAACCGCATCGACTTCCTGCCCCAGCCGAGCAAAATCAGCCGATAGAATGGATGGTGCAATTAAAAAATCCGTCATTATTCCTGCTAACCGTATAGTGCTAAAAGCCCGACACTATGCCTAAATTGCTTCGTACCTGCAATCCATAGTCCTTGCTTTCAGGGTTAGCGTCAAACAAGCTCGCCCCGTAATTCAGCGGGTAATCACGTATTGACTTACCGACCAAAACTCTTGTCGTTACCTGCGGTTAGTGCACAATATACTTTTTTAAACTCTGGCCCTGACTGATGCCTGAAGATAGTTTCCGATTGGTGATATCGTGCCCCGATAGAGTTGGTATTGTAGCGGCTGTGAGCAGCTTCCTGGCGCGTGAGGGAGGTCTCATCACGGAAGCCAATCATTACCGTGATCCTGAGTCCAACTGGTTTTTCATGCGCCAGGTGATCGATGCCCGGTCCTTGAATTATCCGGTGGCTCTATTGCGGGAAAGATTTTCTCCCATCGCTTCAGAATTCAGCATGGAGTGGCGGATTACCGAAACGGCGATTCCCAAAAAGGTCGTGTTAATGGCGAGCAGGCAGGCCCATTGCCTATCGGACATACTGTATCGGTGGCGCAGCAAGGAATTGGTTTTTGATATACCCGCAGTAATTTCAAACCACCTTGATTTGCAAAGTTACGTTCAATGGCACAATCTCGATTATCTGCATATCGCCGCTGACAGTACAGACAAATCGAAACATTTCAGCGCGCTCTCCGATTCACTTACGCAGCTGAAGCCCGACATCATTGTCCTAGCCCGATATATGCAGATATTGCCATCGGATATATGCAGCCGGTATCCGGGGCAAATACTGAATATCCATCACAGTTTCCTACCAGCCTTCGTTGGTGCGAGGCCATACCACCAGGCTGCAGCTCGTGGCGTCAAACTGATCGGTGCTACATGCCACTATGTCACCGAAGAGCTGGATGCCGGGCCAATTATCGAGCAGGATGTCGTTCGCATCAATCACCATGACAGCATTGATGACCTGATAAGGAAAGGCAAAGATGTTGAGAAAACAGTTCTGGCCAGAGGGTTGAGATATCACCTGGAGGATCGCGTTTTGATTCATGGAAACAAAACCATCGTGTTTGAATAAAACTCTACGTTCGGATTACCGACCTTTTACACAAATTCACCGAACAGCCTTGTAAGGTTAGCAGCTACCCCGACAATGTAATATTTATTAGAAATAAAAAAGCCGCCAGTAGGCGGCTTTTTTTCTGGCTATGTCAGGATTGCTGACAACCTT